>JBARKD010000795.1:0-7319 GCA_049800615.1 Acidobacteriaceae bacterium
GGATTTGCACCACACGCTCCAGTTCCTGGTCGCGCCCAACCAGCGGGTCCAGTTGGTTATCCATCGCGGCCTGGGTCAGGTCGCGCGAGAATTCAACTAACAGGCTGGATTCCCGATTACGCTGAGAAGGGGGCGCCTTCTCCTGGGTCGCGCGGGCCAGTTCCTCGCGGATGGCGAGCAGGCGCAAACCACGCTCATGCAGGATTTCCGCGGCAAAGCACTTTTCCTCGCGCAGCAGTCCTAGAAGCAGATGTTCGGTACCAATATGTTTGTGCGACAGGCGCTCCGCCTCTTCCGCGGCATAAGCCAACACACGCTTGCACTCATTTGACAAAGGCAGGTCGACAGAAGTGGAAACCTTCTCTCGAATCGTAGTATGACCTTCAATCTGCTTACGAATGGATTCCACTGAAGCATGAGAGCGGAGAAAGCGATTCGTCAGCGCCTTATCTTCGCGCAGAAGCCCGAGCAGCAAGTGCTCTGTCTCGATATATGGGGAACCAAACTGGCTGGCCTCATACCTGGCGAAGAAAATAACGCGCCGCGCCTTTTCTGTATAGCGTTCGAACATGTTCCCCCTTAAAAGCGGCCCCGGGAAACCCCCAAAGCGACTCTCGTCCTGATTTCATCTTCCCGGAGCTGGAGGGCGCCAGGAAAACCACTCGGCTGGGCGGATATAAATGGTATATCGGCTCAACCACTGTCACGTCTCACCCGTTTGGGTAAGGCCGTGTCGTACTAGCCACCCGCTCATACCTCCTGCGGAACCACCTCTTCAATTCGTCCGTGGGCCAACCGCAATACCCGGTCACATCGCCTGGCCAGGGCCAGATTGTGAGTCACCAATACTGAGGTCAAGCCATAGCTTGCATGCAACCGTTTAATAAGTGCAAATAGGCTATCCGCCGTCTGGTCGTCCAGATCTCCTGTCGGCTCGTCCGCCAGCAAAAGTTTGGGCGTGGTAATCAGGGCTCGGGCGATGGAAACTCGTTGCTGCTCCCCGCCAGAAAGCTCACCGGAGCGGTGCGTTGACCGATCTGCCAGGCCCACCTCGTCGAGCCATTGCCTGGCTTCGCGGAGCGCCTCTTTTTTGGACTTACCTCGCGCGAGAAGGGGGAGCGCGACGTTTTCCGCGGCTGTAAATTCAGGCAGCAAATAGTGAAACTGCCAGACGTAGCCGATCTCGCGGTTGCGAAAATCCGCTGCCTCTACGGGGGTCAAGGATCGCAAGAGTATTGCTTCAAAGTATACTTCACCCGCGGAGGCGCCATCAAGAGCTCCGAGCACATGGAGGAGCGTGCTCTTGCCCGCACCGGACTGGCCTACGATGGCCAGCATTTCCCCTCTTTTGACAGCGAAGTCGATGTTCTCAAAAAGAAGCAGGTTTCCGTACTGCTTGCGCAGGCCACGCACCACAATCAGGTCCGCGCGGCTCCCCGTCGCCTCCAGGCGGCCGGGGGCGGCTTCATCCGTGGCGGCGACCTGTTCCATCATTGGCCTCTGAGGTCGGGCAAAAATTTGTACCTAATCTTCATGTATCACTAACACACCACGATGCGGAAGAGTGTTTATCACTAGGTTGCTTCGAAATACATCAGTTCTTTATTGACACTAACTTGCGAGCCCATATCACTTCATGTGCAAATGTGGTACCGAAACCCCTTAAACTTTGATGCAAAAAGCGCCCGCTTCGATTCCCGGTTCATTCGTAGCGAAGAGCCTCGGCGGGCAGTATCCTCGCGGCGGACGCTGATGGATACAGTGTTGCAAGCAACGACACAGCCAGGGCCACGCCGGCCACAATGAGCCCATCTGTCCAGCGGATGGCGAAAGGCAGGTAGTCGATCGAATAAACCTCGGCGGAAAGATGAATAAAACGATAATGTCCGCCGATCCAAGAAAGGCCGTATCCGGCAATCAGCCCCAGGAATGTACCGACCAGCCCAATGAGCAAGCCTTGCAGGAGAAAGATCGTCCTCACCTGGCCTGGGCGCACTCCAAAGGACATCATGACCGCGATATCGCGGCTTTTTTCCATCACCATCATGGTCAGCGCAGTCAGGATGTTCAGAGCGGCGACACAGACAATCAGACCGATGACGATGAAGGTCACGATCTGCTCCAGCCGGAGCGCACGGAAAAGAGGGCGGTTCTGTTCCATCCAGTTCGTGGTCAGAAAACCCGGTCCAGCGGCACGCTCAATCGCTTGCCCAATCTGGTCAGCGCGATACAGATCATCCACTTTGAAGGAAATGACCGAGACCACGTCGGGCTCGCCGAAAAGGCGTTGCGCATCCGCAAGGCTGGTAAAGGCCATCGCTGAATCGTATTGATAGAAACCGGAGTGAAAGATGCCGGCCACGCGAAATCGTTGGAATTTGGGAATGAGCCCGAGAGGTGTCAGCTCACCCTGCGGGCTGGTAATCAGCACGGTCGTACCCACGGCGGCATCGATGCTGTCTGCCAGATCGCCTCCGATGACGATAGGCGGCGGCAAGGCAGGGTCCTGCGCGCCTGGATCGAGGGCAGCTATGCTGCCGATGGTCACCGTGGAAAGCAAATCGCTCACCCGGCGCTCCTGGCTGGGCACGATGCCTTCGATCATTGCGCCACCGGAGCGGGCGCCGCGAGAAATAAGTACCTGCTCATAGAGTCCCGGGGAAGCGGCGGTGACGTGAGGAAGCTTCTCCAGCCGGGCTGTAACGTTGCGCCAGTCTCGGATGCCGTCACTGGCAACCCGCATCAGCTGCACGTGCGCCGTCGAACCGAGGAGCCGATCCTGCAGGTCGCGGCGCATGCCGTTGGTAATCGCCAACGCAATGATGAGTGAAGCTACGCCCGCCGCGACTCCGGCAATTGAAATAACGGTAATAACACCCACCACGGCTTGGCGGCGCTTGGCGCGGAGGTAGCGCGCGGCGACAAAGAGCTCAAAGGTCATGTTGCTTAATGAACGACCGTCTTGGCCGCGCTCGCATTCTCATACCGGTCGTACACCCGAACGGTCAGAATGTGCTCTTGCGGGTCAACCGGGGCAGACGGAGAAATTTCCGTGTCCGCCGCGCGTTGTGGAATCGACGCCAGCGGCACGCTCAGGTCATAGTGCTCGCTCAAAGAGTCGGAAAGCTTGCCGACGGGTTCCAGAACCTGCCACCGGCCGGCATCCAACGAATATTCGGCGCGAGCAATGGGTGAGGTTGCATCGGTGGCCACGAAGGCGGCGTGGAGAGTGCCTCCCTGCAAGCTTCCCTGGAGACCCGTCACCACAGGCGGCGTGGTATCGATGATGAAGTGGTCGCTCTCCCGCTCGCCGGTCAGGGCATCCCCGGACATGTGGGCAGGAGAATCGCTGGCCACCACCCGCATCCGGTATCCGCCATCGGGAACCCTGATGGAATCAAAAGAGTAGAAACGGTCGGTTACGCGAGCGCGGAGCAGGCGCCAATTCTTTTCTCCCTCTCCGCGGATGTAAACGTCGAAGACAAGTTCATCGCCGTTTTCATCATGCGCGGACCAGCGGACGGTGACAGCGGACCGGTCGCGCATCGCGGTGAGCGGTCCGGCATTGGGTTCCGAGTTGTAGCTGATGGTGCTCTGCGCGGAAGGCAGATTAATGGTCACCTGCTGCGGCTGACCGCTCGACTGCGGTGAGGCATTGGCCCTGGCGCCCGGCTCGACCGCGATCTCATCCACCACCGGGGCAATGTTGACCGGCAGATAGTTGATTCCTACAGAAGCGACCCGCGCCCCCGGCGCGAGCACTACTTTCCATTGAACGAAGCGCGCGGCGGGCGCGCCGCACGGTCCGGAATTCGGCGTGACCTTGTGCCAGTCACTCCAATTCCGTTCGGGATTCTCCACATTTCCGGAGCGGGCGAAGACCTCGTAGGAAGAACTGCCCTCATTGGCATCGACTTCCATACGCCCAAACCTGGAGAAAACGCCGGAATCGAGAACATCGCTCAAGTAGGTGCCCTGGGCGGCAGGTTGACTGTCCAGTTTGTAGAGCCTGCCCGTATTGCTGGTGGAAACGTAAAGCCCCTCGTGGGCGGCGGCAAATCCGGTCGCCTGGCCGGTAGAGGCCCGGGCCAGGTCAGAGTAAGAGCCGTCTTCATGAATGCGATAGATTTTGCCGCGATTGCCCGTGGCAGCAAGCAGGCCATCCGGCTCAGCGTGCAGGGCATACACCACATCCTCGCGGGTGGCCCAGAGTTTGCGCGGAGCACCCTCGGGGCTGAGTTCGTCTACTTCCGAGCCATCGGGAATGAGGCCGTTGCTGCTCGACGCCTGCACCGAACCCGGCGTCACGATGGTGATGGTCGCAGTTGCCACGGCGATTCCCTGCACCGGCAACGGAGGCAAAGTGCTCTTGGTCTTCTCGCCGACCGAAGCGACGTACAGCCGGCCGTCCGCGGATTCCGCCAGGGCCGTCACCTCGCGCTTTGGGGCGTTGTAAATCACGATGCCTTTGCGATCCTTGCCGACGCGATACACCAGTCCGCCGCCGTCGCTGCCGGCGATCAGGCTACCGTCGGGCTGGAAGAGGAGGCAGCGAATATGCTGCTCATCGCTCGAGAAAAATTGTTCGACGTGTGGGGTGGCGCCCGATACGTCGACCCGATAGATGGCGGCCGGGCCCCCGGTAGCGACATACAACGCGCCCTGCGAATCGAAAGCCAGATCCCAGATGTATCGCGCGCCGTCCGGTTTCACAGGGGCCGTATTGGGGATAGCCTTCGCCGCGTCGAAGACCACGGTGGCCGTGCTGTCGTCGAGACCGGTCTGGCCGGGCTTGATGCGATATACCTTTCCTCCGGGAACCGTCGCTGCATAGACCGATCCGTCCGGTCCCAAGCGCACCGTCTGTACGGTAAGTTCATGGGTAGAGAAAAGCTTGGTGGAAACTCCCGCCGGCGTTACTTTCAGCAACGTTGCCGGCGAGCCGGTAGCTACATATGCGTTGCCTTCGTTGTCCGAAGCGACCGCCCAAATATAGGTCGAAGGCGTGAGCAGCACGGAGTGGAGTGCGGGGGCAGACTCCAGGTAACCCCGGCTGGAAATGGCGGTGCTGTCGGGGAGTCCTTTTTCGAAATCCTCATAGCGGGTCTGAACCCAGAGGCGAGTTCCCTGGGCGAATAAAAGGTGGGGAAAGAAGACCAGGGATAAGAGACTTGCCGTTACGACGCGAAGCATCATGCTGAACCGAGTCTACTACTTAGGGGGACGCGTCCGTGCCGGGGGCCAGGCGTTAATGGGCACTACTTATCGTCCTGACTGCCTCCTGGCGAAGTAGTCCCTGTAGACGGCGGCGGCGCTTTATTCGATTTCCAGCGACACGACCTGCATTCCAGTGAGCATCGCATCCACCGGGACCGAGGTTACGGGAGCCACGGACTCACCGTTCAGAGAAATGCCGCGGTTGGTACGTAAGGGCTCGAGCACATTGGCCATAGAGATGGGAACCGAGGCCAGAGTTCGCCCGTCGACGATAGCCTGCGCATTGGGCAGCAGGAGGGATACATACAAGCGATCATCCTGGTGGTCGGCGTTCATCTGGTGAATGATGCTATTCAACTCCAGAGGACCCTCGTTCGCGGAAGAACCCGCGGTAAGCCGGTCGAGAGTTTGGCCATCGCTGAGCAGGATGCGCAAAGGTCCAGGATTCAACGTCAGCGGCAGGGGAATGGCAATACGCAGATTTCTCATCTCGCCATGGAAGGGCCGCAGGGTCGCTTCCACGGTCACGGTGTCTCCTGGATGGGCAGCCGGTTGCGAGGCCTGGGCTCGCTCCAGCTGAATGCTGCGCCGGCCCGGCAGGGAGTCGATATCGAGGTCGATGCGCTCGATGTTACGCACCCGCGCGGAGTTCCCGTAGACGGCCTGAAAACGCTGCCCCAGGGTCAACGCAGCCCGCAGGGCGGACGGCAACTGCTCGGTAGGGGCAATGAAGGAATCCAGGTGAAGCTGGGGATATCCGTCGATGGCGACGGTGCCCCGCAGCTCGTAGGTGAGCTCCTCGCTGTAGCTGTTGGAGTCGAGCAGGGATTCGTAAAGCGAAACCATGACCGCTCCCGGAGTGATGTCGGGATTGTCCACCACTTCCATGTGCAGGGTCCGGTCGCGCAGTGTGCCGTGGGTATGGATCACTACCGGGATCATGTGAGCAGTCGCTCCGAGAACCCCGCGAATGGCTGACGAGCGATCTTCCGTGAAAGCCCCGACGGTATCGGTAGTGTTTACGATTTTGAAGGAATTCAGGGGCGAAGCCAGCGTGGTCACTACGTCGGCTTTGGTCATGGGAATGGAAACGCTGCCGTAGCGCGTGATCGGGTGCCCGCATGCCAGGAGCTGATGCGGATCGATATAGGTCACGGTACAGGTAGCAGCAATTTCGAGGTCACCGCGGACCAGAAGTGCGCTCACCGCCGATCCGGGCAGCAAAGGCGAAGAGTCTTTCTGGGGACCGCCGCTTGCATTGCCGCCCAGGCCGGCCATCGGGGTGAGGCCCATGAGCGAAACATGCTCGCGGAAGAAATTCACCGCCTCCGGGCTAAAGCCGGAAAAGAGCAGGGGAGTGTCGATGGGATGGATATCCGTGGTGTCGCCGGTAGGGACCGCTGGTTTGCCGGTATCAGGCGACCACATGACGTCGTTCCGGCTAGCGGCGCGCAACGCTTCCGGCTCACCGCCGCCGTTGACGGACAACATCTCCGCAATGGGGGTAATCCCGGCAATGGGTTCTTTACTGAATTGGCCGATGCGGTAAGAGAGTGCGCCCAGCAACTTGCCATCGACATAGACCGGGCTGCCGCTCATTCCTGCGACTACCCCGGTGTACTCTGGTTTGGAACCATGGAGCCGGGCCAGGATCATGTCCTGGTTGGGACCAAGAACATTCTTCAGCACGCCGAGGATCTCGACGTCCATGGATTCCGGCTGGTTGCCCTCAAATACGGTGTAGGCTACACCGTGGAGGCCGCGGTGCACCTGGGACAGCGGATAAATTCCAGCCTCGGCAGACGAGGGCGGAGTAACCGGGTTAACCTGAGCGGCCAGGCTTCCCGCAATAAGAAAAACTGCGGCCATGAACGAAAATTGAGTTGATATACGGCCTGAAGACACGTCTACAGATTAGACGCTCCCATCGTCAGAAGAACAGGGGCTGGTGGCCACAACCAGCAATTTTGTGGTAACGAGGCATTCGATGACCTGGAATTCCGAAAAACTAACGGTTGCATGTCTGGCATCCCTGCTCGCGGCTGCGAGTTGGGCCGGACTGGCCAAAGGCCAATCTACAAACAATCCGCCGGCGGATAATA
>JBARKD010000796.1:0-5240 GCA_049800615.1 Acidobacteriaceae bacterium
GGCTCCTGCTACTACAGCACGCCGCCCATGCAGCATTAGGTTGCGGTGGAAGTGAGAGCGGCCAGGCAAGAACGGTGCAGTTCGGGAGTGCGCCAGTGATGCAGCGTCGAGCGTTTTTGCAATACACATCCATGGCCAGCCTGGCTTCCCTGGCCATCCGCGGTGGATTCGGAGAGGTGTCCCCGGCTCCCCACATCGCCTATGGCGGCATCGCCATCGAGAGCAGCACATATGGGCACATCCGTTCGCACGTGGAGGATTTCACGATTCTCCGTGGAAAGGCGCTTGACGACAGCGCGCGCTTTGCCTACCTGAAGAAGCGTTACGACATTCCTTTCCGGCCGACATTGGTGGCCACCGCCGTGCCCGGTGGGCCCATCGCGCGCCCCGACTACGAACAGATGAAGGCCGAGTTTCTGGACCGCCTGAAGGCGTTGCTGCCGCTCGACGGCCTTTATCTCCCCATGCACGGAGCCATGTTCGTCGATGGTATGCAGGATGCTGAGGCAGACTGGTACCAGGCGGCGCGCAAGGTCGTCGGCCCTACATGCCTTATGTCCGCAAGCTACGACTTGCATGGCAACATCAGCAAAAAGATCATCGACACCATCGACATGTTGTCGGCTTTTCGTACCGCGCCGCACATCGACCGCGAAGAAACACAGGTGCGCGCCTGCGACATGCTGGTGAAATGCCTGCGCGAGAAAATTCGTCCGACGCTCGTGTGGGCAACCATTCCCGTCTTGATGCCTGGCGAGCGCAGCAGCACGGAATGGGATCCAGGAAAGCGTCTCTGGGCGCAATTGCCTGAGGTCAACAAGACGCCCGGCATCCTGGATGTCTCCATGCTGGTCGGATACGTCTGGGCGGATGAGCCGCGCTCCGCGGCCTCCGTCGTCATCACCGGAACCGATCTCGCGGCTGAGGAACGCATCGCGAAAGATCTGGCGCAGCAGTACTGGGATGCACGCCGCGAATTCCAGTTCGGCACAACGGTCTGCCCGCTCCAGGAATGCCTTCAGAAGGCGATGGCTTCCACGACGCATCCCGTGGTGCTCGCTGATTCAGGCGATAACCCGACGGGCGGCGGCAATGGCGATCAGGCTACTGTGCTCGAAGCTCTGCTCAAGGCAAATGCGCAGGGTGTCGTCTTTGGCGGCATCGCAGATCGTCCGGCGACAGAAGCCTGCTACAAGGCCGGCGTCGGGGCTACCCTCCCGCTTAGCATTGGCGCGACCCTTGATCCTTACGCCAGCAAACCCGTCAAGGTGCAGGCAACGGTGAAAGCGCTGCTTGAGAATGTGGATCCGGCCAGGCGCGAAGCGGCCGTTCAGATACAGGGCGTAACCCTCATTCTGAGCGCATACCGCCGCCCATATCACGAGATCGTGGATTTCACAAAGCTTGGCATCGATCCAAGAGGTGCGAAGATCCTGGTAGTGAAATCCGGATATCTCGAGCCGCAAATCAAGGCGATTGCCAATCCCAACTTGATGGCGTTAACCGACGGCTCAATTAACCAGGACATCGTGCATCTGCCCGCCAATAAGTATCGGCCGCCCACCTTCCCGTTTGTCGATGACCTTACCTACACGCCGCGCGTGTATATCTCAGCACGAAGTCCTAAACACGCCTGACTGTAGCGAAGCTGTCGTCCAGTCGTGCGCCGATCGGCCGAGCTTTTTTCGAGCTACGCTCTATCCGCTGACAACGAGCTGCTGCTCGCGATCTCTACTGACGTGTTTTCCAGGAAGCGCGCGCGGCGGAGCCGACCGGGTGTACTGCCTGGGGGAGCAGCCCATCACGCGACGGAAAGCCTTGCCGAAGGCACTCTCAGACTCGTAGCCGAGCGACTGCGCGATAGCGGAAAGACCATCGGCGGAGCCCTTCAGGCGGTCGGCGGCCAGAAGCATACGCCAGCGCGTGAGGTACTCCATGGGAGTCGCGCCGACGGTTTCACGGAAGCGCAGAGCGAAGACAGAGCGCGACATGCCCACGCGTTCAGCCAGCGACTGCAGCGTCCACGGATAGCCCGGATCATTGTGAATGCCGGCCATGGCAATGCTCATGTGCTTATCGGACAGGGCAGAAAGCCAGCCCTGGCCAGCGAGAGCGGCATCCGCCAAATGCAGGCGTAGAGCCTGGATGAGCATCATGTAAGCGAGCTGCTGGGCAATCAGCGAACCGCCGGGTTGTGGGTCGCGGAGTTCCTCGCGCAAGCGCTCGAGCGACCAACGCATCGCAGCCTTGTCCGACTCGCGGCGAATGTGAACCACCGGCGGCAGCGCGTGCAGCAGCATCTCGGCGTGGCCGCCGCTCAAAGTAAAGTGGCCACCGGCGATATAACGCGAGCCTTCGTTGGCTTCCGGCGTTCCGCTCCTCATGGCGTGCTGAGCAAAGGCGTCGGTATAGAGCATTGGTTCGAGCGAAAGATCTGCGGCCAGCCGAAAGGGAAGGCCACGCGGAAGTAAAAAGCAGTCCCCGGCCTGGACCAACAGTGGCTCGGGCACGTCTTCGACGACCAGCCAGCACTGGCCGGCGAGCATGGCGTAGCACTTGATCCCCTGGTGCCTGGGAAAGGCGATCGCAATCTCACCGGGCACTCTAAAGCCACCGGAGACGTAAACCTGCGGCTTCATCAACGCAAGAACCTGGGAAAGGGGGTCCATGCGTTGACTCGCAGCCAGTTTCATCTGCAAGGATGGCGTGTCTTCGTTCGGGGGCGGCAGGACTACTGGACCAATCATTCGGACTTTCAGTATAGATCGTCCGAAGGGTGTGCCCCATCTAGTGATCGACGGCGTAAATCTTCACCCCGGCAGCGAAGGTGTCGGGGACCCCGATTGGGCCGCGTATTCGTGGATTTAAAAGGAGACATCATCATGCGCATCTTTGTGACCGGGGCGCCGGGATTCATAGGCTCAGCGCTTATTCCGGATTTGATTCAGGCGGGACACCGTGTGCTGGGGCTGACACGCTCGGAGGCCGGCGCGGAAGCTCTGCGGCGGATGGGGGCTGAGGTAGTACATGGCAATATCGAGAACCTCGACAGCCTGCGCGAGGGAGCCGCCAAATCGGACGGCATCATCCACCTGGCCTTCAACCATGACTTCTCGCAGTTCCAGACAAATTGTGAGAACGATCGCAAAGCCATTGATGCGATGGGCGAAGTGTTGCTCGGCTCGAACCGGCCATTTGTGATCACTTCGGGAACGGCAATTGCCGCCAATGTGGATGGCAAGCCCTCTACCGAGGAGAGCCCGACTGCTTCGTGGAACCCACGCGCGGCTTCAGAGGCCGCGGTGAAGGAGTTGACGGCGCGCGGCGTAAACACCTCTGTCGTACGTTTGCCCCAGGTTCACGACACGCGCAGACAAGGGCTGGTACCTTATCTTCTCGCTGTGGCCCGGGAGAAGCGCGTGTCCGCCTACATTGGCGACGGCGGCAATCGTTGGCCGGCGGCTCATGTGTCCGACGTGGCTCGACTCTACCGCCTGGCATTTGAGAGGGCGGAGCCGGGCGCGATCTACCACGCGGTCGACGAACAGGGCGTGACTTTGAAGGCCATCGTCGAGGCGCATGCCCGTGGGCTTAACGTGCCGGTGATCAGCATCAAACCCGAGGAGGCCGAGGCTCACTTTGGCTGGCTGGGGCGCTTCGCCGGCCACGATATGCCGTCCTCGAGTGCCGTGACACAGAACAAGTTGAACTGGAAGCCAAAGGGTCCGGGGTTGATCGCGGATCTGGACGGCATGGACTACACACAAGCCTGAGCCACCGGCGCACCGGTCGCGCTCGTAGCCGGGAAATGGCAAGGGGCGAGAGTCTCTCGCGAGAATCCCCCGCCCCTGCGTGGGCCGATTTGTCGAAGATCCGGATCGACGATCCGGATCAGCCTTGCTGTAGAGTTTGGATACGTCTATTCAGGCTCAGCCCGAGTTTCCCTCACCATTCCGGCATCGCCTTGACTGTACGAGTTTCCTTGATGCCATTCGCAAGTCTCGTTGCCGATTCTCTTGAAGGCCATGGTCTACTCTCTCCTTTGGGGAAGATTTCCCTTCCGTTATTAATAGGACTCATCCAACGCGCTTTGAGTTGCCGGGCCGCCGTGAAAATGAGACCTGCAGTTTGCGATTTTCGCGGATGATTTTTCGGGAGAGCGAACTCCGAAATGCGACGGCAGGGAAGTGGGCGGCAAAATATTTTGCCTCGCGCCGGCTTCCGTCATTTGCCTCTCTGGACTTTCCCGCAGGGGACTCTTATTTTCCACACTAAGTGACCGAATTTCCTCAGCACAATATTTGTAAGTGCCCGGAAGAACCGCTTAGTAAGCGAGTACTATTCAAGTTAACGGAGGAGCAATCTTCCAGGAAGAGAATGAACTTCAGGGGCCGGCAGTCTTGGCAACAAGACTCACGAACTCTCCAGGCAACTGGAAGATGTCGGTAGGCGCTTGAGGCGAGCTTCGTACTACGATTGCCGGATCGGGAGAATAAGAGGACTGTGGGCAACCGCAGTACTCATAGGATGCCGGGATGGCAAACGTGTGATCAGGTGACCGAACCCGATCTTCAGAAATCGGACCTAGGGGGCGAATTCTCGAAAGGGAACTCGCCCCCTTCGCTTTTCTCCGCAGATACGCTAAGCCGGCGAACTTCGTTGAGCATAGACCCCCAGTAAATAATCCAGCTCCTGCACGTCGATGGGCTTGGCAATGTAACCATCCATACCCGCTGCAAGGCACCGCTCACGATCCCCTTTCATCGCCAGCGCAGTCATCGCGACGATGGCTTGATGGAGACCGGTGATTTTTTCCTGCTCCCGGATCTCGATGGTTGCCCGGATTCCATCCTTGCCCGGCATGTGCACATCCATCAGCACCAAATCATAGGGATGAGAACCTAAAGCCGCCAGGGCTTCGTCTCCCGTAGCGGCAAGGGTCACGAGATGACCGCGCTTTTCGAGCAGCCGGATCGCGACCTTTTGATTGACCCGGTTATCTTCCGCCAGAAGAATATTCAGCCTTCTTCCGTGGTGGCCCTCGTCTCCTAGAGCCCCGCTGGTGACGACCGAGGCAAGCCCCTGCGTGCCCTTTGCCTGCAACAGGCTCGTGATCGCCAGGTATAGCTCCTCCTGGCGCACCGGTTTCACCAGGCGCGCACTGATACTCAGCTCGTCGCAGCATGTTGGATCGCTGTCGCGCACGCTTGATGTGAGCATGGCGATGACGGCTGGGGCAG
>JBARKD010000797.1:0-36599 GCA_049800615.1 Acidobacteriaceae bacterium
CTCCGACGCAGCGTGACAGGAAATCCGGGTACGCTTCGGTCGGGACGACAACTTTGTGGGTAGGCGAAAGCTGCTTTTCCATGAAAGAGACGGATCGAGGCAAAGGACGTCGCGCTCGAAGCGGATAGCGACGCCACAGTCTACAATCGAATCCAGGCAGTTTCCGCACCATGGCTTACCAGGTTCTCGCCCGCAAATATCGTCCCCAGCGCTTCTCCGATGTTGCCGGCCAGGAGCACGTGACCCGTACCCTGGGCCAGGCCCTGCAGCAGGAGCGGATCGCCCACGGCTACATCTTCAGTGGGCACCGCGGAATCGGCAAGACCACCATCGCCAGAATCCTGGCCATGGCGCTCAACTGCCGCAACAGGATCGGCAGCGCGGAGCGACCCACTTTCGAGCCCTGCGGAGTCTGCGACTCCTGCAAGGAGATACGGGCGGGGGGCTCGCTCGACGTGGTGGAGATCGACGCGGCCACCAATCGCGGTATCGATGAAATCCGTGAATTGCGCGAGGCCGCCCGCTATGCCCCGGCTCGCGATCGCTACAAGGTTTACATTCTCGACGAGGCTCACCAGATCACGGATGCGGCTTTTAATGCCCTGCTGAAAACGTTGGAGGAACCGCCGGAGCATGTCATCTTCATGATGGCGACCACGCAACCGGAGGACATTCCTCAGACGATCCGATCGCGTTGCCAGCACTTCAGCTTCCACGCCGTCAAGTTCGACGACATCGTCGCGCAACTCACCCAGATTGCTATCCAGGAAGGCATCGCCGCCGATCCTCAGGCTCTCGCATTACTGGCGGAAGCCGGCGACGGTTCGATGCGCGATGCTCTCTCCATCATGGATCAGGCAATCGCCAGCGCACCGACCGTCGATGGCAAACCGAAGCTCGAAGCGGAACAAATTCGGGAGTTGATGGGGACGGTGCCCAATGCCGTCTTCGAACACATCCTGGAAGCGGTCAGCGAGGGGCAAAGCGCGGCGGTGATGGAGGAACTCAACCGGCTGCTGAATGCGGGAAACACCCCATCGCAGCTGGCGCGCCAGTTGGTTCGTTACCTGCGCAGTTGTCTGATGGGCAAACTAGGCGGGGAAAATACCGAGTTGCTGCAGATTTCCGGAGACGAGCGCGCACGCGCGAACCGTACCGCCGCCCTGTTCAGTGAGGAAGACCTCACTCGCTTTCTGCAGGTCATGCTGCGCACCTTCGATGAGCTGAATTATCGCCAGGAGCCGCGGTTGCACCTGGAGCTGGGCTTGATGAAGTTGGTGCACCTGCAGCGCTTGCTCCCTCTGGAGCAGATTCTCAGTGGCCTTTCTGTCGCACCCGCGCCAGGGCGAAGTGCGCCTACGAGAACCGGCACTCCCACGGCGGAACGGTCAGCAACCCGTCCGGCCACGACGCCTCCAGTAATCTCGGCTGTTGCGCCGATCTCGGCTGTTGCGCCAACTCCGGCCGCGCCACCGCCTGCTCCGGAAGCTGCCAAGGCGAAGGCGGCCTCCCCGTTTGAGCTCGACCAGCAGCGCAAACAAAACGCGGAGCCCCCTGACGATACGCCGCCCGCGGCCAGACAGGCCGAGCCTGAGAAGGAACCGGAGGCCGCCGAGACGGCTGGTACGAATTTGCCGGAGACAAATTTGGATACATTGCGTGATCGAGTGGCCGTTGCCCTGGATGAGGGAGGACACAACACCGCGGCATCCCTTTTGTCAGCCGGCCGTTGGAAGCTGGACGAGGACGGTGCGATCCAGGTGGAAGTAGGAGTCAAGAAGACCATGCTGGGCCTGACCATGAATGCCGCGGCGTGGAAAATCGTGGGCGATGCTCTGCGCGGGGCTGGGGCAACACAAAGGATGACCGTTGTTCCGGGCGAGAGCGCGGATCCGGCAAGCGCCGCCCCGCGGTCATTTTCGCGCGACAGCATCGAAGCCGTCGCGTTGGGTAACCCTCTGGTGCGCCAGGCGCAGGAGTTGTTCCACGCTGAAGTGCGCAGCGTCCTCGATCTGCGAGACAAAGGCAAAAGTTAAAGGAGCGAGTTGTGAACCCTTTGAAAATCCAGGAAATGCTGGAACAGGCGCGCAACGTGCAGAGCCAGATGCAGGAGAAGATGAGCCAGACGGTCGTCGAGGCTTCTTCTGGCGGAGGCGCGGTTTCGGTGAAGATGAATGGGCAAAAGCAGGTACTGCAGCTGAAGATAGACGCCTCGGCCGTGATGAGCCTCACCTCCAGCCCGTCGGATGTGGAAATGCTCGAAGATTTGATCACCGCAGCTGTTAACGAGGCAGGGCGGCGTGCCGACGAAGCGATGAAGTCGAATCTTAGCGGAATGCTGGGCGGCCTGAATCTCCCTCCTGGGCTTTTCTAGTGTCTCAATTCGCGGAGCCAATGGCGCGCCTGATCGAAGAGCTGCGCAAATTGCCCGGCATCGGGAGCAAAAGCGCTCAGCGGCTGGCGTTCCACATTCTCCGCGCCAGCAGCGAGGACGCGGGAGCACTGGCGGATGCTGTGCGGGAAGTAAAGGCCAGGCTGCTGCTGTGCTCCACCTGCAACAACATCACGGATGTGGATCCCTGTGTCTACTGTTCCAGCCCGACCCGCAGCCAGCGCACGTTGTGCGTGGTGGAGGAGCCGGGGAACATCGCGGTGATCGAAAAAACGCGCAGCTTTAACGGCGTGTATCACGTATTGCACGGCACCCTGTCTCCTCTGCATGGAGTTGGGCCGGAGCATCTTCGCACCAGTACCTTGTTGGCCCGCGTCGCGCAGGGTGAGGTAGAGGAAGTGATCCTGGCGACCAATCCGACCGTGGAGGGCGAGGCCACCGCGGTTTACCTGGCGGACATGCTGCGTACGGCGGCGGTGCGCGTGACTCGGATCGCGACCGGAGTGCCCGCCGGCAGTGACATCGAGTACGCCGATGAGGTCACCATGACCCGAGCCATGGAGGGCCGCCGCGAGCTCAAACTGTAGTCCAGGAAAAGAACGCAGCTCTCAAAATGTTGCGGCGATCCAGTAGCCTTCTACTCTCGACGATGCTGTTCCTCTCTCCCCTGGCCAGGGCCTCAGAGACGGCCGCGCAGTCCGCTTTGTTTTCGGCATTGCGAGACACACCCGCGGTGGGCATCGTTCTGGACGTGACAACTGGAAAACGGCTGGCAGTGGTCAGACCGGCTCAAAGCGAGGGCCTCAGTGCGCCTGGTTCCATCCTGAAGCCGTTCTTTCTGGCCCGGGCACTCAAGACAGATGTGATCCTCCCGCAAAGCCGCGTATTCTGCGCCCGCGATTTGCAGATCACGGAAGGAGCCAGGCAGTACAACCTGGCCTGCACTCATTCGCAGAGTGACGTTTCGTTTGCGGCGCAGGATGCGCTGGCTTACTCTTGCAACCGCTATTTCGCAAGCCTGGCCGACCATCTCTCCCCTGCCCAGGCGGCAGCGGTCCTCGAACATTACGGCTTGATAGGACGGGCTCCGCAAACGCGGGAGCAAAAGGAACTGCTGGTATTAGGCGTGAGCGGGATTGCCGTCTCCCCCGTTCAGATGGCGGCGGCCTACCGCAGGCTGACCATGGAGTTCGACGACGATCGGCTACAGGCAGTACAAAGGGGCCTTGAGGACTCGGTCCGCTTTGGAATGGCACACTACGCGGACGTCCCAGCTATAGAGATTGCCGGCAAGACTGGAACCACGAACGCAGGCGGGTGGTTTGCAGGCATCGCGAAACTCAGCAACAAGCAAAACATGGTCCTCGTGGTCTACCTGCCTCGAGGCAACGGCGGCGATGCCGCCCGTCTGGCCCAGCGGTTCTTCCTCGCTTCTCAACCAACTCCCCCAGATAGCGCCCGGGTTTTGACCGTGGGGCTCTGGCCCGGACGATCGCTGACTCACCTCACGGTCATCGCATCGACCGGGCAGGAAGCTGCACTCCAGGTTGAATGGCGGAGGGACGGCCTGGGAACATCTCGCGGACAAACTAGCAAAGAGCTCACGCTGAGGGGAAAGTTTCACCTCCAGGCGGATGATGTACCAGCGATTGCGGCCGCGGGCATCTGGACCATCCAGTGGCAACCACACGGCCTGCGCGCTCTACTGACATTGCCGAGTGAAGACTATGTTGTCGCTGCTCTCAGCGGCGAAGCGGCGCCTGACGAGCCCATGGCGTCACTGAAAGCGATGGCCATCAGCATGCGCACCTTTGCCCTGGTGAATGCGGAGCGGCACCACGTGGAGGGGTTCGGACTTTGCGACAGCACTCATTGCCAGGCTCTTCGCCTGGGCATAGCGCGTCCGGAAGTGGAGCTCGCAGTTCGTGAGACAGCGGGCGAAACGCTCTGGTCAGGAGGCCGGCGCGCAAATATCTATTACACCCAGCACTGTGGGGGCACGAGTGAGTCTGCCGCTGACGTTTGGCCCACGGAACAGGCGAGCTATCTGCGCGGAGGCCATGCCGATCCCTATTGCCTGCGCCGCGCCTCTGCCCAGTGGCAAGCACGCATCTCCCTGCCCCAGCTGAGCACGATCTTTCGAGACCAGGGTTGGCTCACTCCCTCTCCAATCGAAAACATACGGGTGACGCGGCGCAGCGCGACAGGGCGGGCAGAAATGCTGGAGGTGACCGGCCGGGGAGCGCCTGCACAGCTCTCGGCCAGCAGCTTACGCTTTGCCGTCGACCGAACCCTGGGTTGGAACCGGATACGCAGCGATTGGTATGACGTGTCCGTATCCGGCCCGGTCGTCCAGATTGCCGGCAAAGGATATGGGCATGGGGTAGGACTGTGCCAGGCGGGCGCCTTCGAGATGGCAGCCGAGGGCCACAGCGAATCGGACATCCTTAACTTCTACTTTCCGGGAACGATCGCCGCGGTTTCCCCTGGAGACGGGGGTTGGAAGAGAGTTGCAGGAAACGGCTGGACCCTACTGACCGTGGATCCGTCCCGCGAATTGTTGCAGGAAGGCAATCGCGCCTGGGCAAGAGCCCAGGAACTGCTGGGCGTGGCTAAATCCTTATCTCTACTTCCGAGCCGCCCGACCGTACAAGAACTGCCGACTACTGAGCTCTTTCGCCAGACAGCGGCGGAGCCGGGCTGGATGCTGGCTGCAACCCGCGGCGATCATGTGTTTCTGCAGCCGGCCGCCGTGCGGCAGAACAACGGAGGAACGGAGGCAATTCTGCTCCATGAATTTCTGCACGTGCTGGTAGAGCAGCAGTCGGGAGAAAAGGCGCCTTTATGGCTGCGGGAAGGGTTGGTGGAAATGCTTGCCGATTCGGCTTCAAATCAGGAGAACAGGAAGCCGGCGGTGATGGATATGCCGCCGTCCGCAGTGAATCGAGGACTGGCGAATCCCAAAGACGTCAGAGATTCGCAGCATGCCCATCAGGTTGCGGCGCGGATGGCCGCATCCCTATGCGCCCGCTACGGCATGCCCGCAATCAGGGACTTTCTGCGCAGTGGTGTTCCCTCAGGAGTTGCCAGGGACCCGGGGTCGTGAACCGGCCCGGATCGGTGCCCCAACAACTCCCAGCGAAGATTTTGATTCGTCATCAGAAGCTCCGCGATGATGGCACGCAACGAGCCAACCTCCTGCTTTAGTTCGTGCAAATCAGGGCTGGATTGCTCGCCAATCTCGAACTGGTTCAGTGTGATGCTTACCATGTCTGGCCTCCCCCAAGGATGCATAACCCGAGTCCCGGCTTGCTTATTCCCGCGGAAGTAAGACGAGTTGCTTCCGTATACATAAAATAGGTCCTGCCCGAAAAGAGCGTAAGCCCAATTGGTGCGGTACAAGGGGCACTCTTTGGTAGCGTTTGGGAATACCCGGATGGTGGAAGAAAAGCGGCTGGGGAAAATACTACCGACGTCAACGAGACACCCTATGAAAATCGACATTGACCGTTTTCGGGTGCGGCCCGAAAAGAGAGTGAACCTATCCAAATGGCCGACCCTGGTGAAGCCCTACTGGGATAGCGAAGACGAGTATCGGGAGATGCTGAAACAGCACAAAGACCGGCTGGCTTCGCTGCAGCAACTTCATTGGGCGAGTAACCAGTACGCTCTGCTGCTGATTTTTCAAGGCATGGATACCGCCGGCAAAGATGGAGCGATCGGTCACGTGATGTCCGGAGTCAATCCGGAAGGATGCGAAGTTTACGCCTTCAAACAGCCGAACGCTCAGGAATTGGAGCACGATTTTCTCTGGCGCGCCGTTTGCCGGCTCCCCGAACGCGGGCGCATCGGGATCTTCAATCGTTCTTACTATGAAGATGTGCTGGTGGTGCGGGTCCATCCGGAGCTTCTGCGCGCGCAAGGCCTGGCGGAGAAATTACGCGACACGAAAGCCTTATGGGAAGAGCGTTACCAATCCATCGTCAACCTGGAGCAGCATCTGCATCACAACCGGACACGGACCGTGAAAATATTCCTTCACCTTTCGAAAGAAGAACAACGAAAGCGCTTCCTCGCGCGCATTGACGACAAGCAAAAGAACTGGAAACTCTCGCCCGCAGACATCCATGAAAGGAAATACTGGAAGGACTACAAAAAGGCATACGAGGATTGCCTGGGTGAAACCAGCACCCGGCACGCGCCCTGGTATGTTGTTCCCGCCGACGAAAAAAAGAATGCGCGCCTGATCGTAGCCGCCATTGTTCTGGATGCGCTCGAAGGCCTCAAATTGTCTCCCCCCAGGGCGACTGCGAAGCGCCGGGCTGAACTGCTGGCGATCCGCAAAGAGCTGGTCAAGAAAGACTAGAACTTGTCTCATTGATTCATGCAATAAATCGAAATGGCTTCTGAACGTTTGGTGGAGTAACGGGAAAATCCGGGTGCGCTCGGGATGACAATTCTGTCTAGGGGGGTGTCTCAGAGAAAGCGTTAACGATTGAGGGGATCGGAGTTGGGGAAGGAAACAGCAGATCCCTCCACTACGCTACGCTCCGGTCGGGATGACAATTCATTTGCTTTACTAACGTCTTCTCTGCGACAGGCCACTAGGGGCGGAAGTTGTACCCTCAGCGGCTGAAGCCGGTCTTCTATTCAAATTGACGGCGGGGCTGAAGCCCCGCCCCTTCACGCCAAAAAGTACTTCTGGGACAAGACACTAGGCTTTCGCGCGAGCGCGAGCCAGCTCCATCAACGTCGCGTGCGATCCGATCACCTCGGGCCCCGTCGTCCCCGAACCGGGACGGAGCTGGATATAGTTTCCATCCGATTCCAGCGCCCAGGCTTGTCGTTGATCTCGCAGGTTGATGTCCAGAACCTCCCACAGGCGCTGACGTAAGCCGTGTGCCCGCACGGGAGTGACCACCTCGATACGTTTGGAGAGATTGCGATACATCCAGTCCGCCGATCCGATGAAGAACTCCCCATCTGCCGGATTGTGCTGTCCGTTAGCGAAGTGGAAGATTCGGGAATGCTCCAGGAACCGGCCAATAATTGAGCGAATGCGGATGTGTTCGCTGTGGCCAGGCACCCCGGGACGAAGGCAGCAGAATCCGCGAATAATCAGATCGATGGGAACGCCGGCGTTCGAGGCCGCGCATAGCGCTTCGATCATTTCCGGATCCTCCAGCTGATTCATCTTGGCCACAATGCGGGCCGGCTTTCCCGCGCGCTTGTTGTTGATTTCGCGGTGAATCAGGTCGAGCAGGCGCGGGCGCATGGTGACAGGAGCCACCAGCAGCGAGTCAAAAGCCGGCTGCTCCGCATGACCAGTCAGGTAGTGGAAGAGGTTCACAACATCCTCGGTAATGTGCGGGTCGCAGGTGAAAAGGCCGAGATCGGCGTATAGGCGGGCGGTCTTGACGTGGTAGTTGCCGGTGCCGATATGCACGTAGCAGCGCAGACCGGCTGCTTCTTTGCGCACAACCAAGGCCGTCTTGCCATGGGTTTTGAGGCCGCTGACGCCGAAGGCGACGTGCGCCCCAGCTCGTTCGAGTTCTGCCGCCCAATGCAGATTTCGTTCTTCGTCGAAGCGCGCCTTGATCTCCATCACGCAAGCTACCTGCTTGCCCCGCTCCGCAGCGCGGATCAGCGATTTAACGAATGGGGTGTCGTCGCCGATGCGGTAAGCCGTCATCTTGATGGACACGGTTTGCGGATCGTCGGCCGCGGCACTGATGAAATGCTCCACCGAGGCGTCGAAGCTTTCGTAGGGGTGATGGACCAGGAAGTCGCCCGCTTGCATGGTGACAAAGATGGCATTCGGACCCACGGCTTCGGGGAGCGCCGCCGGCCAGAGGGGCGTCCAGTCAGAGTCGCGCAGGGTAGGCAGGGGAAGCCCCAGCAGCTCGAACAGCGCGGCGTAGTCGACTTCCTCCTGCATCTCGTAAAGATCGAGGGGCGATAGCTCAAAGCGGGCGCGCAACATCTCGGTAATAGCAGGATCGGCTGCTGGCCCAAACTCCAGCCGGACCACGGGCTCGTAACGGCGCTGGCGAATCTGCTCCTGGACCAGGGTGCGGAAGTCGGCCGCTGGTTCGTCGTCAAGTTCCACCTCCGCATCGCGGGTGAGACGCACGATGGTGACGTGGGAAATCTCCATGCCCGTGTACAAGCTATGGAGATTGCCGCAAATGACCTCATGCAGCGGAACCAGCAACTTTTGGCCCGGCTGGAGATCGCTCTCGAGCGGAACCCACTGCTTGATCACCCCCGGTACTTTCACGCGAGCGAACATGGATTCGTCGTGGGACACATCGTGCAGCCGAAAAACCAGAGACGTCGAGAGATTGGAAAGAAAGGGAAAGGGGTGGACAGGATCGATGACCAGGGGCGTAAGTGCAGCGGAGAGCTGCGATTTGAAGTACCTGCTTCCCTCTTCTTTTTGGGCGGGTGTGAGCTCGTCCCAGGAGCGAATGAATATTCCGTGCTCAGCCAAACCGGGAACGATCGTTTGCCGGTAGCATTCCGCCCGGCGGCGCAGCAAGGACAGTATCTTGTCGCGGACTTGTTGCCCCAGGGCGCGCTGGGCATCGGTCTTTCCCTCGCGAAGAACGGCCTCTCGCTTCATGAAGAACTCGTCCAGGTTGGAGGTAAAGATGGCGAGGAACTTTGCGCGTTCGAGCAGCGGGGTGCGTTCGTCGAGAGCTTCGGCAAGTACGCGCTCATTAAAGTCGAGCCAGCTCAGATCCCGATCGATCCAGACCGGCTGCAGATCAACGGGTAGCTCAGCATTGAGAGAACCATGATCGCCGATGGAGGCTAATACGGTAGTAGTGGCCATTTCGTTCTTCCTCGCGTGACGCCTTCAGATTCTAAGGCTCTGAGTCGCTCAGAAGTGTGAACAGTAGGTTTCATCGGCAGCCCGACTTCGCGGGTTTGCCGTCCCTTTCGCTTTCTTTTGCCTGGAGCGGGAAAGTTCCTTGCCCTTGGAGGATCCCGATAACATAAAAGCGAGATGGAAGGCCGCAAGATTGTCCACATAGATATGGACGCGTTCTATGCTTCGGTCGAACAGCGGGACGATCCCGCCTTGCGGGGCAAGCCTGTCATCGTCGCCTGGAAAGGCAATCGGTCCGTGGTCTGCGCCGCTTCCTACGAGGCCCGCCGTTTCGGCGTGCGCTCGGCGATGCCGGCGGTGCGCGCCGAGCGCTTGTGCCCGGAAGCGATCTTTGTTCCTCCGGACTTCTCCCGTTACCGGGCCGTCTCCCAGGGCACGCGGGAAATCTTCAAACGCCACACCGATTGGATCGAGCCGCTTTCGCTCGACGAGGCCTACCTCGACGTAACCGAAAACAAGACCGGCCTGCCTACGGCGACGCGCGTAGCTAAAACCATTCGCCAGCAGATTCGCGACGAACTGCATCTCACCGCCTCTGCCGGCGTAGCGCCCAACAAATTTCTGGCGAAGATCGCATCAGATTGGCGCAAGCCCGACGGCCTCTTCGTCATTCAGCCCGAAGACCTGGATACATTCCTGCCGCCGCTCCCTATCGGGCGTATTCCCGGGGTGGGAAAGGTAACGGAAAAAAGGCTGGAACAGCTCGGCATTCGAACCGTCGGCGATATGCGCGCGCTGGAACTGCAAGCTCTCGAAGAGCATTTTGGACGCTGGGGTCACCGCCTCTACGAGCTGACGCGCGGAATTGACCACAGTCCGGTGCTTCCCGATCGGCCGACAAAGTCTATCTCCGCCGAAGATACATTTGCTTCGGACGTGCCCCTGCCGGAAACAGAGACCGTGATCCTCCGCCTGGCGGAAAGGGTCTGGGCGGCTTCGCGCAAGGAGACGCGTATTCCGCGCACCGTGGTGCTCAAACTGAAAACGGCCGAGTTCCAAATCCTGACCCGTAGCCTGACGCCCCTTTCCCCTCCCTCTTCCGGGGAGGAATTGGCCGCGATTGCACTGACTTTGCGGGAACGGGTGAACATGGACCCGCGGCAGCGCTTTCGCCTGGTGGGAGTGGGGCTCAGCAACTTTCGTGAAGCGGAAGAGCCCCCCGCCCAGGCTCCCCTTTTCGACTAGAAAACGCCGACAAACGGGGTCCCCGGCAGCTTCGCTGCTGGGGTGGGGACAGTCAAGCTACAATCTCTCGCATGAAATGTACCGGGTTTTTGCGCGCCTCTCTCCTGGGGTTGCTTGGCTCTTCCTCGCCGCTGCTCTACGCCGCCAATTGCCAGGCCATCCGGGATCTCCGGATGCCGGATACCACCATCACCATGGCGGAAGAGGTGACCTCCGGCGAGGTGAGCGGACCGGAAATCGAAAAGCCCCTGAAGGAATTGCCGCCATTTTGCCGCGTAACCGGGGTGCTTCGCCCGTCGGCAGATTCGTATATCCGCTTCGAAGTCTGGTTGCCGGAGAACGACTGGAACCAGCGCTTTCTTGGGGTCGGCAATGGCGGCTTTGCCGGGGCCATCGGCTACCAGGGCCTGGCGGGCAATCTGAAGCGTGGTTATGCGACTGCCGGATCCGATGCCGGCCACCAGGCAAAGGCGGAAGACGCCAGCTGGGCATTTCATCACCCGGAGAAAATCAAGGACTTTGGCTGGCGAGCGGTTCACCTCACAGCAGAGCGGGCAAAAGACATTATTAAGGCTTATTACGCCAAGCCGGCCGCAAAGTCGTATTTCGATTCGTGTTCCGACGGGGGCCGGGAGGCTCTGATGGAAGCCCAGCGCTTTCCCCAGGACTACGACGGAATCCTCGCCGGCGCGCCCGCGAACGCGTGGACCCGTCTGATGAGCTCTGGCATTAGTCTCGCGCAGGCGACGATGGGCAACCCCGCGGGATATATCTCGGGCCTGAAATTGCCGGCGGTCGAGCAGGCCTCGCTTGCGGCCTGCGATGCGTCCGATGGAGTAAAAGACGGATTCCTGAACGATCCGGGACGATGCGAGTTCGATCCCAAGGTGCTGTTGTGCAAGGGCCGGGAGACCCCCGAGTGCCTGACTCAACCACAAGTGCACTCGCTCGAAGCGTTCTACGGCGGGGACAAGGAAACCCGAGGCAAGTCTCTGTTTCAGGGATATGCGATGGGAGATGAAAAGTCCTGGGACGATTGGGTTTTAGGGCCCGGGCCGGGGGCTGGCTACGGCGTTCAGTATGTACAGAATTACTTCCGCTACATGGTGACGGATGACCCGACGTGGAACCTGCTGTCCGCGGATGTCGCCAACTCCCAGAAGGAAGCCGTCAGCAAGACTGCGGGGGACGTGGACTCCACCAATCCGGATCTGAGCGCATTTCACGCGCATGGCGGCAAATTGATCCTGTATCACGGCTGGAGCGATCCCGCGATCTCTCCCTGGAATACGATTGCCTACTACCAGAGCGTGCAGAAGACGATGGGCGAGGCGGAAGCAAAGCAATTTGTTCGCTTGTATATGGTGCCCGGTATGGAGCACTGCGCTGGTGGGCCGGGTCCCTCGGCCTTCGGCCAGCTTGGCATTGCAACCACCAACGGAGCAAAATACGGCGTGTTCGACGCGCTCGTCGACTGGGTAGAAAAAGATGAACCAGCGGGCACAGTGATTGCGACGAAATACGGCCCTGACGATAAGGCAGTAGTCATGACTCGGCCTTTGTGTCTCTATCCGGAACTGGCAAAGTACAAAGGGACCGGCGACACGAATGATGCGGCAAATTTCACCTGCACCCAACCATGAAGAAAACCTTGCGCTTCTTACCATTCCTCGTGCTGGGGTCCGCAATGGCTCAGACCGCGACACCGGTCAAGCACCTTGTGGTCATCTTCGACGAGAACGTCTCCTTCGATCACTACTTTGGAACTTACCCGATTGCCCTCAACCCACCCCATGAACCTCCCTTCCGCGCGCTGCCCGGCACGCCGCGGGTCAACGGCCTCAATCGGGCCTTGCTCGAACGAAATCCGAATTTTCTCAACGTAAAGGTCAATCAGAATTACGCTGCCAACCCGTTTCGCCTGGGCCCTGCACAGGCAGCCACCGCCGACCAGAATCATGGCTACACTGAAGAACAACGCGCCTTCAACGGCGGACTCATGGACTCGTTTCCGCAGTTCACCGGACTCCCTGCCCTTGCGGGCGAGAAGTTTCCACCAGGCAGCATGGCCGGCGCACCCCCCCAGTACGTTCAGCAGAACAAAGGGTTGGTGATGGCCTATTTCGATGGGAACACGGTCACCGCGCTATGGAACTATGCCCAGCGGTATGCGCTGAGCGATAACTCATACGCGTCGACTTTCGGTCAGTCAACCCAGGGGGCAATCGAGTTGGTCTCCGGCCAAACTAACGGAGTCACCGATCAGATCAACGCCCAAAGCTTCGTCGTCGAAGGAGGAAATGGCACGTACACCGAAGTGGCGGATGGCGACCCAATCGGTGATAAGTGCTCCAGCCCATCCTGGGGTCAAATGCGCTACACGGGCAATAACATCGGCCAGATGCTAAGCAAGCATGGCGTAACCTGGGGATGGTTCGAAGCAGGCTTTGATTTGACCAGGACCAATGCGAATGGCACAACGGGTTGCCTGCGCAGCACCTATTCAAAGATAACCCTGCAGTCCCCCCCGGATTACATGCCTCACCACGAGCCCTTCCAGTACTACGTGCCGACGGCGAACTTCCTCCATGTCCGACCGTCCTCCGTGCAGGCGATCGGGAAAGAGGGTGATAAGGCCAATCACCAATACGACGCGGACGATTTCTTCGCCGCCGTTAAGGCGGGCAACTTCCCCGCGGTGAGTTTTTTAAAAGCGCCGGCTTACCAGGATGGGCATGCCGGTTATTCGGATCCATTGAACGAGCAGGCGTGGTTAGTGAAGGTAATCAACTTCCTCGAGCGGCGGCCGGAATGGAAAGACACCGCGGTGATTGTGGCTTATGACGATTCTGACGGCTGGTACGACCACCAGATGGGACCGATCATGAATCAGTCGAGCAGCAAGGCTGACGGATTAAACGGCCCGGGGCAATGCGGTGATGGAACGACGGCCCTGCCCGGCCCAGCGGTCGACCATGCCCAGGGCCGATGCGGTTATGGCCCACGACTGCCTTTGTTGGTGATTTCCCCCTTCGCAAAACGCAATTTTGTGGATCACAGCCTGTCCGATCAGACCTCCGTACTGCGCTTCATTGAGGACAACTGGCTGCACGGCGAGCGCGTCGGCGGCGGATCCTTCGATGCGCTTGCCGGGCCAATCAACGGCATGTTTGACTTCGCCCATCCTGATCCCACCCCTTACATCCTGGAGGAATCGAGCGGTCTGGTGATCAGGAAATGACGAACGTCCTCAGGCTGGATTCAATTCAGGATGGCGGGCGTCCTCCCCATACGAGAGGCGCTGATTCCAGATTACGTAATGAGGAATCAGCTCAGCAGTTCTGATATTTCCAGTTGCGTTGCTTGCCTTCGGCGATCCATTCGACTGCCGTGGCGATGCGCTTGTCCCGTGTCTCCGGACGTTTCGCTTCGCCGATCCATTCGACATATTCTTTCTTGCAGCTCGGGCTAAAAGCCTCGAATACACTTGCCGCCTTCTTATTGCGCTTTAACGCACTGGTAAATTCAGCGGGCGTCTGCAAAGCCGGCTTGACCACTTTCTGCCGTGCAGATATAGGGCTCCTCTGCTGGCCATTATCGATGAAGGCGGCAGCTTGCCGGATCCAGCTCAGCATCTTCTTGTCGGAAGGTAAATCGGACAAACTGGTGATGCGGCCCAGCGAGCCCATGCCATCCTTGCCGAGAACTCCGGCTTCTCTTAGCACGGCGCCCATCTCCTCGCCCCAGAAACCGAAGCTGCAATGCTCTTTGAACGCCGATATGTTGCAGAGAATCGCGCCGCGATATTCAAAAAAGGGTCGGCTCCACTTGATGGTTTCCTCTACATCCGGGCAGCCCTTGTGCACCAGTTCCCTGAGATGAGCCATGATCGGCAGGGCAAATGGTGGAACTTTCGCGAAATAAGCATCCACTTTCGGGCCCAGGGTCTGAATCGCGGCCATATCCGACTCCTATTTAGCGGTTACATTGACGGTTGCGATGTGATTTTCCCAGGCGAGCTGGATCGTCCCCTTATTGCCGCCGGTACTGCCGATCGTGTATTTCAGATCTTCGATCGGGGACGGCGGCTTGCGCATCTCCATCTTTACCCGGCCAAGATCCTTCGAGGCATCGTATTCCGTTCCCCATTGCCCTGTCTGTTTATTGATGACCAGTTCCCAGGCATCGGGGTCTTTTACGTTCACATAAAGCGTGTAGTCACCCTTGGGCACAGCGAGGCTGCCGATTTCGAGATCCGCGCCGGTGTGAAACGCCGTGGCGCTGTTGGCGCCGGCACGCCAAATGGGAGCCGTAGGGTCCTCCATCACGCGGCCGCCCTCGCCGAAAATCTTCCGTCCGCGAACGGCCGGCGCGCAGTACTTGATGGTCAGAGTCGCGCCGCCGATTTTACCGCTGGCTGTTTCCGGTGGACTCGTCTGCCCCCAGACAGGATTCAAGGCCACCAACAGACCCATCACGGCTATCAGGTACTTCATTTGTCTCTCCCTCTTTTTAAAACCCGGCAGATGCCACTGTACATCCGGCAGACGCGGTTCAGGAAGAGGATCCCCTCTCGGCATTGAGCTATTTGTCGAGGGCGGCTTCGCCCAAGCGTAGCCCGCTCAGTTCCCAAGCGTAGCCCGCTCAGAGCTTGTGACTTTTTCGATTTTGCGTTCATAATTTGTGGCCGGAAAGCTGTGCAGGGCATCGGTCAGCAAGCATCGCCGAGGTCCTTCGACTCCGCGCCTGCGGCGCTCCGCTCAGCGACGCCTTTGTCGAGGGGTGGAGAAAAACCCCCTCAGTGGCTGAAGCCGCCTTCTTGTTCGATTTGACGGCGGGGCTGAAGAGTCTGCGTGCGAACCGATGTTCCCATAACGATCTATCGCCGGTTCAGTAAACCGCAGATCCCTCCCCTTCGCTACGCTTCGGTCGGGACGACAATTTTGTGGGATAGGCGAAAGCTGTTTTTCCATGAAAGAGACGGATCGAGGTGAAGTTGAAGGGGCGGGGCTGAAGCCCCGCCCCTTCACGCCCAAAAGTCAGAGGCTCTCAGTTCGACGGTGCGGCTGGAGCAGCCGGCGGCGCGGGCTGTGTTACAGGCTCCGCTGCCGCTGCCGCCGGCGAGCTCGTCTTCACCACAGCGGCAGTGGCAGATGGGACTGGCGGAGCGTCGACGGCAGCGGATTGAGCAGGCTCCGCGGTCACCGGCAAAACAGCCGTATTTATAACCGAGGGATCATCGCGCAATTTGAGATAAAGCGTCCCGTTCGGCCGCGGAATATTGAGCGTACCGTCGCCGAAACCTTCGGGCACAGTGACGGCGTTTGCCAACTGGGCATCGATGCCCACTTGCTGCAATAGAAACAAGTCCGAGCCTATCAGGGTGCACGAAGGTGTGCCTTCTACACATTTGAGCTCCGTCAGCTTCGGAACGCGCACCAGGGTCGCCAGGGGCTGCCAATCTCCCGCTACCCCCTGGGCGGTGACAGCACGAAACCGCAGAGGCCCGAACGCCGAACCACCAAAGGCTTTGGTGGGATCGAGGGTCGCCAAAGCGGTCTTGCTGTCCTGTAGCACGATGCCCCCATCGGCAACGGTCAGGGTCGTGGAGAACCCGTTATCCGCACTGGCGACTTCGATGGTCTGATCTCGCGGAAAGGACACCGGGGCCTGCACAAAGAAGGTCAGCCTGGCACGGTCGGGCAGCTCATCATCGCTTCCCAACTTGACCACGGAGGCCGGTTCGTCAGAATGAATGCTCTTGTTCAGCAACTTGAGAATCGGCCGCGAAGCCTGCACCGCTGCATTCAGGTCGAAGACGCGTCCGTCTTTCAGCGTGACTTTCGCGGCTATCTTATCGCCCGGCTTGAAGGAGCTGGAGTCAGGCCCAGTAAGCAGCAAGGAATCCTCACTGCCGTGGTGGGTGAGCGCCGCCGAAGGAGAGAAAGTCCCGTCATTGATAGACATGGACGCGACCTCATCAAGGCGCGTTCCTTTCAGGACGCCCTGGTGATCACCGGCATAGACCGTGAGGCTGTCAAGATGGGCCGCCTCGGAATACGTATGGAGCGGCACCTGATCGGGCTTGTCCAATCCTTTTTGCTTGACCTCGAGATTTACCGTGCCGGCCTGTTCGCCGTCGAGCGGAAGGTCAATCTGAATTTGGTTCGGTTTAACCTCTTTCCAGGTGGCATCGAGCGACTTGCCTGCCAAGTCTTTTGCCGTCACCCCATCGACACAAGCCGCTTCCGTAGCTTCCAGGTGCACGGTGTCCTTCCGGCCGACAATGAGCGCATGCTGGTCTGCGGAAGCCAACGTCCACTGCTCCGGATGCGCGCTGGCCAGAGAAAAGGTTGGCCCTTGAAAAGGCTCAAAACCCCAATACCCGTGTAGCGTCCCACTGGTGGCGCCGGCCAGCTTTTGCACATCTCCATCGATCACGAAACCGCCCTTCATCGCGTCAGCGGCCGCGGGCACGTCGGTGCTTTGCCCGCCCTTGTTCTGCACGCGAAGGACAAAATCGCGCGCGTAACCGGTTGAAAACACATAAGGCGCGCCTACCACAGGAAGCACCAGCGGCTTGCTCTGCGCGCACAAAACGCTTTTCGGGTCGACCACGCGCATTACCGGCAAATCCGGTTGCTTTACCGTGGGCAAGCCAACCACCAACACCGACTGCGGCTTGTGAAACGAGGGCGGATTATTCAGCTTGAGCGATAACGTATCGCCCTTGGGAATGGCCAGGGCCGGCAGGTACTGATACTCGGCGGTGTGAAAGCTGTCGAGGATCTTGGCCATGTCGAGAACCGTGCCGATGTACACGCTGTAATAGCCGCTGCCTGCCTGCTGGGTATATGACATCTGGGCCAGCATGTCACCGGCGGCGCCCCCCGTAACCTGTTGCACAACGCTCTGGCTGCGCCCGTTATCGAGCACCAGGCTGTCAGGATTTTGCATCAAGCAGGGAGCCTGTTGTTCGGTGGGCTTATCGAAACACTGCGCATCGACTTTGATATTCAGGCTGCGCGCAAGAAGTTTGGTCTGGTCTTCGATGACCTTGGGGTCTGCGCTATCGACGGTTTTCACTCCGCCAAGATAGGTGTCGAGGCGGGCTCGATCGAGGCTTGCCTCATGCAGGTCCTGCGCCGCGCGCACAAAGGCCCCAGGACGTCCTTTTACCGCGTTGCGCAGGGTGCTGAAGTCACCTCCGGTTTCAGGAGCGAGAAATAGCAGAACCTGCTGCGCTCCCTGCGGAACGGTTATGTATACGCCTTCTTCGCGAATCTTCTTATTCCAGGTTTCTGCCTTGAGAAACCAATTGTCCGGGGGCGGGCTTACCGACCCGCGCAGAAATGCGATGACAAGAAGGTACCGGGCGCCCTGGTTCTCCGAGAGGTCCGGATGTATCCACAGGCGATCGCCGGCGGCCAGGTTGGGGACCTCGCCGATAGGCAGCGTTTTGCCTGCGCGCGTCACTTTAGCCTGGATATGGGGACCATCGAGATCGAATGCCGGTCCCCCGTCGGCGTACGCCAGGTGGGCCGTACAGAAAAGCAGAAGACACCAAAGTAACCGGTCCAGTCGCATGACTTAATTATAGAAAGTTTTCTCGGCGAGGTAGGTTGCTTTGCCGCGGCGTCCCGGAACCCCAAGGAGGTGTTCCACTTTAGTAACAAATGCGGGGGGTCGTGCTGCCTTCCGGGGTCTGCGGCAGGACAGGAGCCCACGCCTACGTTTTGTCATCCCGGCCGGACGGTAAAACAGCCCCGGAGGCGCGGTACTACGCTCCAGGATGACAATTCTGTCTGCGGATGGAAAATATACCCTCAGCGGCTTCTGAAGCCGGTCTTCTGTTCGATTTGACGGCGGGGCTGAAGAGTCTGCGTGCGAACCGATGGTTCCATAAAGATCTATCGCCGGTTCAGTAAACCGCAGATCCCTCCACTGCGCTACGCTTCGGTCGGGACGACAATTTTGTGGGGTAGGCGAAAGCTGTTTTTCCATGAAAGAGAAGAGCCAACTCCGCCCCGAACAGACGCCGGGACGGGGTCGCCAGGAACACGTCTACTGTTTAACCGCGATGCACGAAATTTCGATCTTGGCGCCCCCGATGAGGCCTGCGACCTGAACGGTGGCTCGCGCGGGCTTGGGATCGGGCATGAGTTTCTTGTAGACATCGTTCATCTTAGGCACATCATCAAGACTCGTCACAAAAACAGTGACAGAAACGATGTCCGACATCTTGAAGCCGGCCGCTTCTACAGTCTTCTTGATCGCGGCTATCGTGTTGGTCGTCTGCAAAGTAATATCGGTGCCCGTCACCTTGCCGTGCTCATCCGGTCCCTGCTGACCGGCGACGTAGAGAGTGTTACCCGCTACATAGCCATTGCTGAACGGCATGCCCTGCTTGAAGTCGATTGCCTTGTTCTGGGCAAACAGGCTGCCGGTAGACAAGGCGGTCATCAGTCCGGCCATCAAGGCGACCCGCTTCGCCGCTGGTAAACACTGCATCTTCATCCTTTAGTCTCCTCAGTTGATGGATGAGCCATTCTCTCATCTCCAACTAATTCTAAACAGGAAGAACAGAAAGCGGCTCAACAACCCAGGTGGATTCGTTCTTTCATAATTCGAAGCCGCGAAGTATCAGGGCTGGGCGTAGTAGCCGGTGCGTGTGCGCGCGGTGAGCCCCGGCTTGTCGACCTTTACCTGAAGCGAGTGGTATTCGTTTGCCTTTTCGGACGGCCCCGCAGCAAAGGAGAGTACATAAAACGGACTCGCATCCGCGGCGCTCTGAGCGATTTCCGCCGCGATTGCATCTGTCAGATTGTTACTTCGATTGAGAACCCGGCCGCCGCTCTGCACCGCTAGTGCCTGCAGGGAAAGCGCCGCCGGATAAGCATCATTGGCGGATTTTACCCCGCTTAGGTACTGTTGATAGTCGTAATATTGGGCTGGACTTGTGTCTGCAACCCCGCGCGTCTCGACGTTGTAAAGGGTGATGTGGTTCTCCCTCAACTGTGTCGACAAGGCAACGATCGATTGAAACAGCCGCTCCTGGTTCTGGCCGGTGACATCGGTGGTCCCGTTCAAAAGCAAGGGCCAACCAGGGCTCATCCAGATCACCAGCTTCCGCCCCGGCCTGGCGCTCTCATACTTTACCAATGAACTAAGGCCGTCCAACGATAGCCGAAAGCGGTCGAACGCGCCGAAGTTGCCTTGGCTACGATTGAGCGTGCGTAGGCCGGTCACATATTGATCCATCTGCGCCGCTAATGCGTTGCCGTCGGTCGAAGGTTTGCTTCGCAGCTGGTTGGGATCGTCGGAAACCAGGACGAGCGACACCGGCTGCGGCAGCTTGCCACCATTTTGCAACAGATATTTCCTGATCCCTTCGCGTTCCCGATCGGCTGTCAGTACGTTTGCGTTGATCGCATCTACGACCAGGACGACCTCAATGTAGGGCGCCGGCGTGCCCGCAGCCACATCTACGGCGCGAAAGAACGTCTGCGAATGCGGCTGTTTATTATCCAGGAGGGTAAAGTCCTGCTGCGTAAGGCCACGCACCGGGCCGCCGCCTTTGTCCGTAACGACAACATCGAGAGTGACAGTCGTGGCCGCGCCTGAGCGCTGCTGCGAGGCACCGGTGATGGACGATAGAAGAAGGAGTAAGACAAAAAACCAAGGGGGCCGAGCCACGCCGCTTCACCTCATTGGTGTTGCATCTTCCCCTCAGACCGAGCTTGCTTCAACCTACAACCTGCAGGAAAGCTTCAGCAGGTTGGATTATTGCAGATTTTGCTCTTTCACTGGAAAGCTGCCTTGTTTAGCTGCCGGGCAAGACCACGGCCGAAATCTGCTGAAACCCGGTGGTTTGGCGAATTGCATCGAAGCGCGGGTCCACCCCGATCCAAACCAGTTCAGCCTCGCGATCTTCGACGGCCAGGCGCAGGAACGATAAGGCAGCTTCATCGTCACCCAGGGCCAGCGAGAGCAGAGCCTGGCGCGACCGGCTCAAGGCCGTGTCGAGCGACAACAGTTTCAAATGTTGTGTGATCTGCTGCGCTTCCTCGCGTTCGCCAATCATGGCCAAAGCTTCGGCAATACCCGCGATCATCGGCAACTGTCCCCCCAAAGCCGGGCGTATGTCGTCGAGGAGACGTTTTGCCTGCTCTTTTTTGCCCAAGTGAGCCGACATAAGCGCCATCAGGAAACGTTGTTCCACTGGGAGAGGGCCGTAAATCAAGGGTTCTGACAAGGGCCGCAATCCTTCCTCAAAACGCCTGGTCATGTGCAGAAACTTGGCCCGCGACACTTTCTGACGGTTGGAAAACGGATCGACGTGCTGGACGACATCGAAGCGATTCGATGCCTCTTCAAACCGGCCAAGAGCGGTGAGGAACAACGCGTGGCGGCGTGAGGCAGATGCGTGAAGGCCCAGGCTTTCCCCATAGAGAAAGTTTTTTTCCGCCCCCTCCCAATCCCAATCCAAAGCTTGCGCCCCACCCAGGCAGGAGTAGGGTTCCATCATTTCCGGATCCAACTCGATGGCGCGGATTGCCGCGTCCCGGGCAACGGAAACCAAGGTGGAACTAAGCACCGCGCCGCGCAAAGCCATCTCCAGGTTGCAGTGAGCGACCCCGCAATGAACCCTGGCATAGGTGGGAGCCAGTTCCCTGGCCTCCTGGAACTTCAACAACGAAGCAGGCAGGTCAGAGGAAGTACCCTCGTCGAGAAGAGTCTCCGCATGCATCACCATGGGATAGACGGCCAGCATCAGAGGGCTGGGCGCCGCTTTCCTGCGCCGCACCAGCGACTGCTGAGGACGCGCCCGGCTGACAAAGGCGGATGCAATCTGCTCCTGAACCTGGGGCAGCGTCTTCGCGTTCGCTTCCGTGTCGAAGCGGTGTGAGCTCATCTGGAAACCGTCGGCGCCTAACACCCGAGCCGTAATCCGCAGACGGCTCTGGTCTACGCGAACAGTTCCTTCAATCACCGTGCTCAATCCGAATCGCTGCGAAAGTGACGGGATGTCGTATGGTGCCTCGACTGCATTCGCCATCGGCGGCCTGGCAATCAGACGAATCCCGTCCGCACGGCCCAAACTATGGATCAGCTCTTCGGTCACGCCCTGCGCACACAACGCAGAGAGCGGTGTATGGGAAAGGTCCACCAAAGGCAAGACCGCGACCGCCACTCCAGCCCCTTTCACTAGCAGATCGCTCTCGGAGAATGCCTCACTGGCCGAAGTTCCGGCTATGTTTTCGTTCCTGCGAAACAGCGGGACGTAGGTCCCCGGCCGGAAGTAAATGAACACCGGATTATTCTTGCCTTCGGACTCGTAATATTCCTTGAGCTTGGCCCGCAACCGCCGGGCCTCGGTGCGCACAATGGAATCCTGGCTGGGATGGTAGGGAGGCTTGCGGTCATAGACTTCCGTCCCGATTACGTATTCCTTGAGCAGGTCGCCGTTTCCCGCCAAAGCATTTTCAATGGCAAAGCGAAGGAAGCGCCCGAGCCGATCGGATTGGGAGAATATGGCACTCTGCAGGAGGCGGCCCAGCTCGGCCAGAACCTCCTGCTCGGAGACATTTTCCGATGTTGCTGTTTCCGCCATCCCTGAGTGATGATAGCGCGGCGCCAATACACCCATCTCGCGACCTCACCGTCAGCTAACGGTTGCTCACTGGGGAATTTGCCGGCCATCTGTCACGCTGACTGTGGTAGGCATGGAGCCAAACTTGACTGTGCCGCATCTAGAGCTTGGCAAGATGGCCGAGATTCATCTTCTTGCCCTGGTTTCCCGGGAAAGGCAGGGGCAAATCCGCCGTCAGCTAGCGCCGGTAGAAGTGCGCATCGACTTTATCTCCAAGGTGGGGGAGCTGTCTCATCTGGCGTTAAGCCGAAGCTCCTACCAGGTTGCTCTGCTGCCTGCGGCGCTCCCTGGAAGCGGTTGGTGGTCGCTCTGGGGAGAGATTGCGTTGCTCCATCCTCGGCCCGAAGTCCTGGTTTATGCCCACGCCGCGAGCTTTCAACTGTGGTCTGGAGTTTTGGAAGCCGGCGGCTATGATGTGCTGGTTGAACCGTTCTCATCTGAGCAGTTGCAGCAGGCGGTGATTCGCGCCGCAGTCAGTTTTACCGAGCGATTGGGCCTGGAAAACATTGGATAGCCAATATGTTTCGAAAAATTGTGGTTGCCTATAACCAAACAGCGGAAGCACAACGCGCGCTGGCTTCGGCCATACAGCTGGCGAAGAGCCTGGACGCGGAATTACTCACAGTGACGGTAATGGTCGATTTGCCGTCGTATACGGCTTTTGCCAGTGTCGCCGATCCCGCGCTTCCTCGCGTGCTCGACGAGGACCGGCTGCGCGGCTACAGCGAACTCGAGAATAAGGCACGCGTCCAGGCGGAGAGTCATGGCATCAGATTTGAGGCTCACTTGCTGGACGGCAAGCCGGTAGAAGCCATCGTCGAATTTCTCCGCCATCATAGAGCCGATCTTCTGGTGATAGGGCTGCACCAGCGTGAGTTTTACATCGCTCGCTTGTGGAGCACCGTTTACGAGCTCGCGCAGGACGCTCCCTGCAGCGTTCTGGGAGTTCATTAGCCTCTCCGCCCCCTGGGCCATTTACCCCCGATTTCCTGGAGTCATTGGAAAGTATGCCGAAACGAGCGCTCATCATCCCGGTTGTGATCCTGGTCGCCGCCACCGTCCTCCTTTTCACGATTAAGGGTTGTTGGAATTCGTGGGAAGGCGGCCGCGCGGAGGAGCGGACCGATGACGCCTACTTGCGCGCGGATCTGACTCCGCTAAGCACCCGCGTCTCCGGAACCGTACGCAAACTGCTGGTCGGAGACTACGCATCTGTGCAGGCAGGGCAACTGCTGGTGCAGCTCGACGACGAGGACTACGCCGCTACGCTAGCGGAAGCCAAGGCCGCGCTTGCAGGCGCCCAGGCGGACCTGGCCAACAACCAGGCCGCGAAAGCGATTCAAGACGCCAAAATTCAGAACGCCGAAACGGGGATCGTGGCCGCAGCGGCGGCCGTGGACGCCGCCAAGGCAACCATCGCCGCCGTGCAGCCAGATGTAGAGCACACGGAAACAGAACGCAAACGTCAGGAGGCGTTGCTTGCTTCCAAGGCGACGACCCATCAGGCGCTCGAAGGAGCAGTTGCCAACGCGGACCGGCTAACCGCCACGCTCGCCGCCCAGCAGGCTGACATGGCGCGAGCACAGGCCAGTCTGGCCAGCAGCCGCGCCCTGCTCGAAGCTGCGAAGCGCGAACGGGAGGCCCTCGATACCAAGGATGCCGTGTACCGCGCCGAGATCAAGGCCAAAGAAGCCGCGATTGTCGTTGCCGGCGTCAATCTCGGATACACCCGCATTCTCGCCCCGGCCGCGGGCGCTGTCGGTGAGCGCCATGTGCAGGAGGGCCAATTGGTCGCTCCAGGCATGCAGGTACTGGACCTGGTGAGAGGCGACGTGTGGATTCAGGCAAACTACAAGGAAACCCAGCTGACCAACATCCGCGCAGGCGACCCGGCCGACATCACCATCGATACGTTCCCTGGTGTCGTCTTGCACGGCAAGGTTCTCGAGATTTCCCCCGCCAGCGGATCGCAGTTTGCCCTTCTTCCTCCGGATAATGCGACCGGAAACTTCACCAAGGTCGTGCAGCGCATTCCAGTGAAGATCGTGCTCGACCCGGGACATCCTCTACAAGGCAGATTGCGGCCCGGCTTTTCGGCTGAAGTCATAATTCATCCTTCTGGCAAGGCAAAGGAGGGCTCCGCCTCTTGAGCGCTGCGTCTGCCACCGCTCCCCCTGCTGCCGCCCCGCCCATTACCACCCACCCGGTGCTCGGCGTGCTGGGGGTGCTGCTGGGCGCGTTGATTGCCACCTGCACCGGCCGGCTGATCAGCGTGGGATTGGCCGATTTGCGTGGCGCCCTTCATCTCGGCTTCGACGAAGCTGCCTGGATCGGGACCGCATTCAATGCTCCGCTCATGTTCATTGGGCCCTTCTCCGTTTATCTCGGCGGCCTGCTTGGCCCGCGCCGCGTCCTCCTGGCGTGCGCCGGCGCATTTACCGTTATCAGCCTGCTGCTGCCGCTGGCTCCGAATCTTCCCTGCTTGCTCACCCTGTTGGTTCTCGGCGGCCTCACCGCCGGCGTCTTTTACCCTCTGACTCTCTCCTTTGTTTTGCGCAATCTGCCCATGCGTTACGTGCTCATCGGGATCGCAATGTATGCCGCGGATGTCGAGTTTACGACCAACGTGGCGACTGCGCTCGAGGCCTGGTACATGGACCACTTGTCCTGGCGCTGGATCTTCTGGAATAGCGCGCTCCTTACCCCCATCATGATGGTCCTCATTTATTTCGGAGTTCCCTGGCAGCCGATACCCGCCCATAAGGAGGGGCAGCCAAGACCAAGCTGGAGGGGATTCCTCTACGCCAGCATGGGATTCGCTCTCCTCTACACGGCTCTGGACCAGGGGCAACGACTGGACTGGTTTCACTCCGGGACGATCGTCGGCCTCACCGCATCCGGTGCGTTTCTGTTGCTGACGGCGGTTATCCGCCATTGGGTTATGCCGAACCCGCTCGTCAACCTGAAATTCCTCCTGCATCGCAACACTCTGTTGCTGAGCGTGGTGCTCATTTTCTTTCGCTTTGTCATGCTGGGAGTCGTTGTCATCATCCCCAGTTATCTGGGCTCCGTGAAGGGTTATCTACCGTTGCAAACAGGACAGGTTCTACTCTGGGTTGGCCTGCCCCAGGTCCTCGTTGGTGTTCTGGCCATAATGTTGCTTCGATTTATCGATGCACGGCTGGTGTTAACTTTCGGCTTCATCCTGGTCGCTACTGCCTGCCTGATGAACGCTCACCTTTCTTCCGCATGGTCAGGAGCCAATTTCGCGCCTTCGCAGGCGGTCATGGCATTGGGTCTGGCTTTCGCCTTCAATGGCATGGTCGGCGGCATCATTCTCGAAGTGGTAAATTCCGGAGCGCTCAAACGCCCCATCGACGTGCTGACCTTCGCGGGATTTTTCCAGACTGTGCGCCTGTTCGGTGGACAGGCAGGAGCCGTGTTGATGCAGCGATTCATCGCGGTACGAGAGCAGTTCCACTCCAACATACTCGGATTGGGTGTACAGCTCGGCGATCCGGCGACCTACCAGCGGCTGCTCGGACTGCGGGCCGGAGTGCAAAGTCAAACTGCGGGTGTCCCGGCCGCTACGGGAAGAGCGGTCGAGATTCTTGGACTTCAAATCAGGCAACAGGCTTTTACTCTGGCCATCACGGATGCCTTCATGCTGGTTGCCTGGTCGGTGTTCTGCTGCCTGATCGTGGTTGCTTTCATGGCGCCCGTGCCCACCCAATTCCGTCAGGTCGTACAAGCACCGGCATGAACGGACCACCAAGCCATTCCGATTTGTGGGAGCAGAGGGATCTGAAATGCGGTTGACGATGCGCGTACGGTATCTCGGACAAACGGCACCACTGCTGTTTCTATTTGCTATGCTGGCCGCCGCCCAGGGAGCGAACGCGCAAAGCAGCGCGCCCATGCCACTGACCTTGAACCAGGCGATCGATCTGGCGCTCAAGCAAAACCGGGATCTGCGCCTGGCCCACCTGGCGGTAACCGATAGCTTGTACAAGAAAGAGATTGCCCGCGCGGCCTACTTCCCGAAAATCACCACCGACGCCAAAGTGACGCACATTAGCGACTTGGCAGGAGTAGAAATCCCTGCTGGAGCCTTTGGCAGTCATCCTGACACCGGCCCCATTCCGGCTACAACTCTCTTTCTCGACCAGGGCGCGGCGACTGCGTACACCAGCGGAACGGGGCTGGAGCAACCATTTACCCAGATGTTCAAGATTCACCAGTCCAACCGCGCCGCTACCGCCGACATCAATTCCGCAAAGGTCCAGGTGACGCAGGCCGAGAATGATATTGCGCTCAAGGTGCGTCAACTGTACTTCGACATACTGATCGCCCAGCTCAAGCAGCAGTCCGCGCAAGAGGAAGTGGCCGCCAGCCAGGTGAAAGTTGAAGAAGGGGTGGAGGATGTGCGCAGGGGAAACGCCCTGGACGTGGTTGTCCTCGAAAACCGGGCCTCCGCGCTCAGCGCCAAACAGCAAGACCTGGTGCAACGGCTGCAGATCCATGACCTCGTGGTCTCGCTCAATGACCTCCTGGGCTTGCCGCTGAATACCCAGGTGGCCCTGGATCCCGACACGTCCGCGGCCTCCATCTCCCTTCCGTCGCGCGAAGAATGCATTCGAACCGCGCAGGATCGTAACCCGCAGGTGCAAACGGCGAAATTAACCGTGGAAAAAGCAAAAGCGGGTTTGGCCGCGGCCAAAGATGCCTACATCCCGGATATCACCGGCCTGGCCCGCTACAGCTACCAAAGCGGTGTTCCCTTCCTGGTTCATAATTTTGGAACCTTCGGCTTCTCCCTCACGTACGACCTGTTTGATGGAGGCCACCGTGAAGCCGAGGTTAAAGATGCGCGCACGCAGCTCTCCGAAGCTGAGCTCAATCTCGAAAAGCTGAAGGAAGAGGCCGCCGTCCAGGTTGAGACCGCGTACGACAAAGTGGAACAACTGCGCGATCTGACCGGCGTGGCTGGCGAAGCATTGCAGGTGAGAGAGGAAGCGTCGCGTGTGACCGACCGCCTCTTCGAGCAAAACGCTGCTCTCGCCTCCGCTCGCGCCGAAGCTCACGCGCAAGCAATCTCGGCCAGAGCCTCGGTTCTTGAATCTAACCTCGGCCTATATCTGGCCCAGGCTGACCTCAAGCGAACTATGGGAGAGCTGCCCCGCTAGAACTTGTCTCATTGATTCATGCAATAAATCAAAATGGCTTCTGAACGTTTGGTGGAGTAACGGGGTGCGCTCGGGATGACAATTCTGTCTAGGGGCGGAGATTGTACCCTCAGCGGCTGAAGCCGGTCTTCTATTCAAATTGACGGCGGGGCTGAAGCCCCGCCCCTTCACGCCAAAAAGTCTAGCGCCCTCTATTTCAGCCCGTTCACCAGGTACAACTCCGAAAGCAGTCGCGTGTAACCGTACACATACGCTTTTCCATCCGCGCTGAACATCACATGCGTCATGTCGCACAAGCCAGTTTCGTCCGAAGGATTGATTTCTTTGAACAGCTCCCTTTTCCCAGTGAAGATGTTCAAGCGGTAGATTTTTACCGGCGCCGTTTTCTCCGGGTAAGCGTAGACCACATGGGGATCGCTGCTCCAGCTGAAGCCTTCGCCCGGCAAAAGGCCCACGAGCGGACGCGGCGCGCTGCCGTCTAAAGGATAGAGCTGCGGTCCCTCCGCATCTAGGTGCCAGCCGGCAAGCCATTGCCCATCCGGCGAGACCATGCAGCCGCTCACCCCTTCCGGAGTAAGGGGGCGGGGTTTACCGCCGTCAATATTCTGAATGAAGCAACGGGTTGGATGACCAGCTTCGTTTCCGGCAAAGACGATTTGCTTGCCTTCGGGCATCCAATGCATGCCATGGCGGTACTGCTGGATGCTGCCGGGCTCGAGCTTACGGATGGTCCCCGCACCGGTCGGCAGGAGCTCAAGCTGTGTATAAGCAACCGTGCTGATTGCCCATTTTCCATCCGGAGAAAAATCGCCCGCCATGCCCTCGCCCAACGGAATCGGAGGTGATCCCTGCATATCGCGCACGGCAACGGTGTAGGTAGGGCCGCCTTCTTCTCCCTGCTCGTCAAACAGCAAAGTATTGCCATCGCGTGAGAGATCGACGGGCAAGGACCAATCCAGCCAGGACAAGTCCCGCTCCCTGGAGGCTCCGGCAGCCATCGCCAACATACCGGCCCGCTGTTCGTCGCGAGTCAACAAGACTCTGCCGTCCGGGGCAATATCCTGCAGTGTGACGCCGCCGGGAGCGCGAAACGCCAGCCGCAGATGTCCGTTTAAATCCACCGCGTAAATGCGCCGCTGTAGCCCTGCCTGCGTGGCCGCGAACCAAACCTCGGAACCGCTCGGGGACCATGCCAGCCCTTGCTCGCTCTCCCAGCCGGTGGACAGAACCTTTTTGTGCCCAGCCAGATCCACCATTGAGACCACACCCCGATCGTCTTCGTTGGTCGTATGGTCGAGAAACGCAATGGAGTCGCCGCGGGGCGAGATGCGAAGGTGGCTGATCCAGCCGTCGGTCTCATACAGAACGTGTCCAACGGGGAATTCCAACCGCTTGGTGGGGCCCATGTCGCGAACGATGGCGAGCGACTTTCCATCCGGCGCCCAATCCGCGGTTATCACATTCTCCGCGATCTGGCGCGGCGAGCCACCAGTCAAGGGAACCTGGGCCAGGGTCCCACGATGGTTGAACATAAAAGGAGAGTTGAGCGATTGCAGGATCGCCATCTCGCCAGTCGAGGAAATCGCCAGCAGTTGACTGGCGTGGATACCGACGGCGCGCGCGCCTGGAATTTTGAGGTCCGTGGCGAAGACATCGAGCGGGCCGCCCTCCCAGGAGGCGGTATAGAAAACGTTGTGTCCGTCCGGAGCAAAACGGGCCGAAAAAACGGTGCCGTGTCGCACGGTGAGACGTTGAAAATCGAGAGCCCGGGGAGGGGCGCTCCGCCGCCCTAGCCAGATCCCGGCCCCCAGCAAAGCTCCACATATAAGGACGAATGCTGAAAGCCATGCCAACCGGCGACCGAATTTCCGCCCGGGTGGTGGAACGACAGGCGGAGGAGGCGCGAGGGCTGGAAGCGTTTCCACCACAGGATTGTCCAACAGGGCCACGAAACGATAGCCGCGGCGTGGCACCGTCTCAACGAAACAAGGATTGTCCGCCGAGTCTCCCAGGGCGGTGCGCAGCTTACCTACTGCCACATTCACCGCGTGGTCGAAATCCCCATAGCTTTCGTTTGGCCAGATCCGGTTCTGCAACTCTTCCCGAGTGACCAGATTGCCCGGGCGCTCCAATAAAACCTGCAGAACTTTGAATGGCTGATCCTGCAGCTTGATGCGACTGCCTGATTTACGTAGCTCTCCTGTGAGGAGATCAGCCTCAAAAACTCCAAACCGGATGGTCTGGACCCCATTGTGCTCCCGTGATTCCCCATTCATGGCTGAGTTAAGCATGGTTGCTCCGCCTTCTCTTGATGCCACTATCCCTCTATAAATTCAACTAGTTTGCTGGGTATCCTCATCTCCGTTGCCTCTCCAGCTTGTCTCTTCCAGCGTAACCTGCGATGGATCTTTAAGTTAGCCACGGTGAATTGAGGTACCTCGAGCGCTGCACCAGTATGGCCTTGCGATGAGGTGAGGCCCATGCGTAAACGCTTCTGCTGGTGGTTGACCCTGCTTATCATTGTGCCGCTGGCCAAGCCGGCACTGGCTAAGCATGATACGGAACCGGGAACGCTTAAGTTCGAACTCTATCGAGACTACCTAATCGTGGCTCGAGGATCCGTTGGGCCTCTGAAGAACCTCAACTTCCTGGTGGATACGGGTGCTAGTCCCACGGTACTCGACCGGAGCCTGGCTCAAAAACTAAATCTCGACGAAGCGCCAGCGAACATCTCGGTTCTGGACGGCAGCGTCCGGGCGGGACAGGCGGTTGCGCCCTCACTGCGCTTCGGCCCCCTCCAGGCAGCCAACCAGCCGGTGCTGGTCGAGGATTTATCTTTCTTTCAAAAAGCCCTTCCGCTTCGCATCGACGCCGTGATCGGCCTCGATGTGCTGGGTCAAACGCCCTTTGAGATCGACTACCGATCCCGCGAGATCCACTTTGGTTCGTATCCACAACTGAAGAACTCGCTGCCGTTCGAGATCAAGGCGGGCTTACCCATCGTGAATGCGGATCTGAACCACATTCCGCTTCACCTGCTGGTCGATACCGGAGCCTCTTCACTCATTCTCTTTGGACCGAGCACGCCGAGTTCCGTTTTACCGATGAGAGTCAGCGCGGTAAACACCATCGGTGAGACGGAAAAGCGGCAAGTATGGCTACAAGGCCTGAGACTGGGGGAAACACAATTCGGCCAGGAGCCCGCTTTCATGGTGCGCAGCCGCGCAGATGGTAGAAACGAGTTTGATGGATTGATGAGTCCGGCCGCGCTGGGGATCACGAAAATTGCAATGGACTGCGAACACGGCAAATTGTCCTTCAGCCGATAAGGGGCAGTGTCTCGTCCGCTCCCGTCCATTCTCTGTCCGCTCGTGGACAGACCTGTTCGTTTTTGTGAAAGTTGAGGCCAATCTTACGCGCGGGACCTTGCTGAGTCTGAGGCGCCGCGCGTCTAATGGGGCGTGGGGGATGGGCTCCCAAATTACGTCTCGGTGGAAGATAGCCGCTCAAGGCTTGGGTGGTTGGCGCGGCTGCCGGGTGATCCACGCGAGGGCTTCTTCGGGCCTGGATCCATAAGCTGGAAAGTGAACCGTGAATCCGCGGTGTTTCTCGCCGCCGGCCGCGCAGCCTTGCTGCAATTGGCCCACCCTTGGGTGGCAGCCGCGCTGGCACAGCATTCCAACCTGCTGAGTCGGCCAATCGGCCGTTTCCATTCGACCTTTCGTGTCATCTACACCATGCTTTTCGGTACCCGCACCCAGGCGCTGGAAGCGGCGAAGCAGCTCTACCGCCGGCATGCCGATATTCGAGGCGAGATCCCGCAGAACGTCGGCGCACACGGCAAAGGTGAACACGGCAATGGTGAGCACTACGAGGCCAACGAAGTCGCCGCGCTGATCTGGGTGCACGCCACCCTGATTGACAGCGCAATGCTTGCTTATGAATTCGTATTGCCTGCGCTCTCGCCATCGGACCGGGAGCAGTACTACACGGAGAGCAAGCGAATGGCCGCTCTCTTTGGCATTCCCTCGGAAGCTCTGCCCAGCGACTGGGCGGCGTTTCGCGACTACATGACTCGTTGGTTCACCTCACCGCGGCTCAGTGTTGCCCCCGATGCTCTCGCCTTGGGAGAGAGCGTCCTGTCAGGAGTGGGCACCTGGCTTCGGCCTCCGCATTGGTACCACGCGCTTACAGCCTTCTGGATGCCGCCGCGGCTCAGGGCTGCTTTCGGTTTGCCGTTTGGCTCAGCAGAGCAAGAGGCGGTGGATCGGGCTGGGCGGCGCCTGCCCAAGCTCTATCCTTATATGCCACCTAAGCTCCGCTTTGTTGGTCCGTTTCACGAAGCCCAGGCTCGGTTGTGTGGCCGTTCTCCCGGCCTGCTGATCCGTAGAAGTAATCGCTTCTGGATGGGCCAGCCGCGATTGCTCTACAGCAGCCTCTCCGATTAAGAAGATCAGACCTCGTCGATCACGCGAGCCGCCGCATCGATTTCCTCAGCCACTTTGCCAATCTGTTCCGGGGAAAGATTGCCCCGCTCGGTGCGCATCTTCAGCGCGTACCGCAGGTTCATAATCGCGCGCATGATCTGCGGGGACCTTCCCCGGCCAAAGACTTTTCCTGCCTGCTCCATGCGCCCGAAAATGGCTTTGATGACCACTTTGTTCTCCGCCAGGTATTGCCGGCCGGCATCGGTGGCGGCATACAGCTTCTTGTTGCCCTCGGTAGACGTGACGGTGGCGTAACCCTCCTCCTCAAGCATGGTGAGCGTGGGATAGACGACACCCGGGCTGGGCGCGTATCCCCCCGCAAGCCGCTCCTCGATGGCCTTGATGATCTCGTAGCCATAACTCGGTTTGTCGGCGACGAGCTGCAGAATGACCAGTCGCAATTCGCCATTGTCGAAGTGACGTTCCCGTCCTCCGCCAAAACCGCGGTCGTGATGGAAAGGGCCGTCGACGCCGCGATGCCGCCCGCGGTGACGCTCCGCGCCGGGATGAGATGTATCACAGTGATGGCGTCCCCACCGGCGTTCTTCAAGTTGTTCAAACATATTTTGTTCTCCTATTTACGATATATCTTACGATATATCTAAGATAACAGCAGCGCCCATTGCGATGCAAACAATTTTCCTGCGTCCGGACGAGATTATGCTGCGCGAGGCGCCCGGGACGGGCTCATGCTGATGCGCTATATGGAGATAAAAGGGGGATGAGGGGGATAAAGCCCCGCCCCTTCACGCCCAAAAGTCACAGGCTCTCGGGATGAAAGCCGGTCTTCTGTTTGATTTGATGGCAGGGCCGAGGAGTCTTCGTGGCCACTACCTTACGCAGATTTGGTCCCGTAATAGGGGCCAGCAGCGCCCCAGGATTTCATTCTGGGTATTATCAGCCGTCCCTTACGGGACTGGATCGCTTCCGATTCGGTTTACCCAGGACTTGACGTCCTGGGTATTATCAGCCGTCCCTTTGGGACTCGGTGTGCAGTTCTCACGCAGACTCTAAAGGGGGGATGAGGATTCTGCGGCAGCTTTACTCGCTCTGTGCCCTACTCATCTTTCCTTACTCATCTTTCCCTAATCATCTTGCCCTACTCATGCTTTGACCCGATGACAAGCAGCAGAACCAGACCGCCCAGCAGCGCGAGGCCGCCGAGAAATGAGGTCGACGGGTCAACTTCAGGCAGCCCCATCGATGAGTGGAACATGAGCCGCATAGGCGAAGCAAAGTATGCGAGAGAAAGGATCCCCACCGCCATGAGGATGATACAGAGAATGGAAGCCAATCTCATGAACACCTCGATCTTCCGCGGCGAAGTGTCGACACTCGGTCCGCGGACGGGACCCATTTTGGATGGTCTTACCTCGATATGCAACAAGCATTTTTGCCCGGGTGCCCGGTTGGAGAATGGCAGTTAGCTACGGGCTGTCTTCCGCTTCCCGCTGCTGAAGATACCCAGGAAAGCATCGGCGACATAACTTTCCAGGTCTTCGGGCCCTTTAGCCCCGCTTTTACTAAGAAATACGTGGCGGTACATCATGGGGCCGAAGAGCAATGCAAAGCCAACTTCGGGATTGATGCCGGGGCGTAGCTCCCCGCGCTTTTCCCCGCGTTTGATCAGGTTAAGCAGGGCAGTCCGCCTGGGCTCGATGACCCGTGCCCGCCAAACGACGCCCAGGGCGCGATTGCGCGAAGCATAGGCGATGAGGTGCGGCATCATTTTCTCTCGCAATGCCTGGCGGTCGACGGCCGGCTGATACCGGAGTTGGGCGATGAGATCGGCGCGCAGGTCGCCGGAATCGAAGACGGGAGATTCCTCATCGAGCCCGTGCAGATAACCCATCACCTCCAGAATCAGCCCATCTTTGTCCTGCCAGTGCTTGTAGATCGTGGCTTTGCTTACGCCCGAGCTTTCGGCGATGGCATCCATGCTGGTAGCATCGAGGCCCTGCTCAGAAAACAAGCGCACCGCCGCATCCAGGACTTTTTTATGCGCGAGCGCGCTTCTCGGTCTCGGCATCTGCTGCTTCTATGCTTCGATTTTGGTGAACAGGTAGGCGCCGGCACTTAGAAAGACGGCGGCGATACACGCCAGCACAACAACATCGAAAGCCAGGCTGAAATGCCAGGTATTGATAAGCGCACCGCGCAGGCCGTCCACTCCATAAGCCAGCGGATCGAGCTTGGTGATGATGCTCATGGCCAGCGGCAAATTCGCCAGAGGAAACAAGGCGCCGGACAGAAAGAAAATCGGCATCACGAGGAAGTTCATCACTAGCTGGAATCCCTGCATGTCCTTAATCATCGAACCGAAAGCGGTTCCCAATGCGGCAAAGACGATGGCTATCATGGCCACGAACAGGAAAGCGACCGGAATCGCATACCAGTTGTGAGGCCTGAAGCCGGCAATGAGGCAAATAATGAGGATCAACGTCCCCTGGATGATGGCGACGGTGGCGCCGCCGAGCGTGCGCCCGATCATGATTTGCATGCGTGATACCGGCGCCACCAGCGTTTCTTTGAGAAAGCCGAATTGCCGATCCCAAAGCATGGCGATCCCGGAAAAAACAGAACTGAAGAGCACGGTCATGCCCACCACACCGGGAGCCATGAACTGCAGGTAGCTGCCGTGGCCCGCCTGCCGGAACACAGGGCCAAGGCCGAAACCGAGAGCCAGCAAATAGAGGCATGGCTGGCCCAGGGATACCACGATCTGCACGCGTGAGCGCACGTAGCGCTTCAGCTCACGCAGCCACAAGATGTAAATTGCGCCCATCGTTTCTCTCCTTCTATATCTCAGCGGCGCTGGAACATCTGCGCCATTTGCCGCAGCCTATCCTTCGAGTCCGCCGCCTCATCGCGTAGCGAAGAGCCGGTGAGGGCCAAAAATGCGCCTTCGAGGGATTCGGCGCCAGTCTGGCCTTTCAATTCGGCCGAGGTGCCCTGGGCCACGATTGCTCCGTGATCCATGATGGCAATGCGATGGGCCACACGATCGGCCTCATCCATGTAGTGAGTGGTGAGGAAGACGGTGGTCCTTTCCTGTTCGTTGAGGCGTTTGACGTGCGTCCAAAGCTGGTTTCGGCTTTGCGGATCGAGCCCTAGCGTTGGCTCGTCCAGAAAAAGAATCTTGGGGGTATGAAGGAAACCGCGGGCGATCTCCAGCCGCCGCTTCATACCTCCGGAAAATGTTTTAACGTATGCGTCTTTGCGGTCCCACAACTCGAAGAGTTTCAGCAACTCTTCACTTCGCTGAGCCCGCACCTTGCGCGGAACATGATACAGAACGCCGTGCAGATCCATGTTTTCGTAGGCGGTCTGTTCCCCGTCCAGGCTCGGGTCCTGAAAAACGATTCCGAAACGCTGCCGCGCCGACTTTTGCTTAACGGTAGGATCGAGACCATCCAGTTCGATGCGCCCGCTGGTAGGCCGCAGCAGTGTCGTCAGCATCTTGATGGTGGTTGTCTTTCCGGCTCCGTTCGGTCCGAGAAAGGCGAATATCTCTCCCTGCGCGACATGGAAGCTGATGTCATTAACGGCGGTGAAATCGCCGAATTTTTTGACCAGGTTGGTGACGGTTATCAAGCGAGGATCTCCTTCTTGGGGCAGACGGTTCCCGGCATTACTATACTGAACCGTTCAGTTATTATCGTCAAGGGCGCCCGGCCCGTTTTCGATTTCCTTTGACTCCAATGGCGAGCTGGGTCCGTTTTGCTCTTCCCTGGCCGCAGATACATGGTTCGGCCGCATCCGCGGTCCGATTTCGACCGCAACTTTCGTCACGGCACCCTTCGTAGACGACTTTCTGTTCACCGTTATCCCTTCTTTGCCGATGAGGACTGTTGAGAATTGAATCGCACTCGGCACGGCGAAGGGGACGGCCCATGCAGATCGAGGGACCAAGCGGACCGGCGGCCAAGTTGCCCTGGGCCCATCTCAGGATTCCACCATTTCCACAAGTCGCCATTCGCATCCTCCAACTCACCGATAGCGAAGTCGCACCCATGCGTCAGCTCAGCACCCTGATCTCTTCTGAGCCGGCGTTCGCCAGCGAAGTTCTCACCATTGCCAATTCCGCGTTGTACGCCACTCGCTCTCCTATCACCAGCGTGCTCCAGGCCATTGCCATTTTGGGAACCAACAGTCTCAAAGGGCTATGCCTCACCGTCGGCATCCGCGCATATCTTGGCAAATCCCTGAACGATCTGACCCTGCGTGCAATATGGCGGCACAGCCTGGCCTGTGCATTAATCGCGCGTCAATTGGCCGAGATAGGCACGATCGATAGCGACGCTGCTTACAGCGCCGGAATCGTACACGACGTGGGTAGACTGGCGCTGACGGTTATCTCCCCAAAACCCTATGCTCAATTGCTCGAGAAACACCAAGGCTCGGCATCGAGCCTTCTCGAAGCGGAGCGCGCCCTGTTCGGATTCGATCATTGCGAAGCAGGAAGACACCTGGTCTCGGACTGGAAACTGCCTTCCAGCTTCGAAGCCGCCGTCTCCTCCCATCACTGCCCGCGCCAAAAGAGCGAAGGCTGGCATATGTCCGACTTAATCAACGTGAGTTGCAGAATCGCCGACACCGTCGGTTTTTCTGTATTCCGGGGGTGCGAAATCACCCCCTATGAGGATTTGCTGGAGGAGCTTCCGGATCGCGAACGCAAGTCGTTCTGCCCCGACAAGGAACAGCTGGCCTTTGAGATATCCAGCAGGATCAACGCCGCAGAGGCCGTGTGATCTCAGCTCGCGACCTGCCTCGGCGCCGCCGACATCGAGCGACCCTATAG
>JBARKD010000798.1:0-6770 GCA_049800615.1 Acidobacteriaceae bacterium
GGAGTCAGCCGGTGCGGCATCTCGGCGCGCCGCTCAGCCAGGCGGGCGCTGCCGTGATTCTTCTTCACGGCCGCGGAGGCTCGGCCGAAGACATCCTCAGCCTGGCCACAGAGATGTACGACGAGCACTTCGCCTATCTTGCTCCAGAGGCCGCTGGGCATGCCTGGTATCCCTATTCCTTCCTCGCTCCGATTGAACAGAACGAGCCCTGGCTGTCGTCGGCTCTGGCCAAAGTGGGGGCGATCGTCGAACAAGCGCGGGATGCGGGGATCGCCCAGGAACGCATCTTTGTCTGCGGCTTTTCCCAGGGCGCGTGCCTTTCGTCGGAGTTTGTGGCCCGCAATCCGGCTCGCTACGGAGGTGTCATCGCCTTCACCGGCGGCCTCATCGGGCCGCCCGACGCGGACCTGCGCCACTCCGGCAGCCTGGACGGCATGCCCGCCCTGTTCAGCTCGGGAGATCCCGATCCGCATGTTCCCTGGAGCCGCGTCGTGGCATCGGCGGAACAATTCACGGCTATGGGAGCGGACGTGCGCGTGCAGCGCTACGAGGGCCGGCCTCACACCGTGCTGCCGCAGGAAATTGCCTTTGCGCGGCAGATCCTTCTCAAGCGCACCCCTTGAGAAGCCCTGCGTCAATTACCCTGAAATTTCTTTTCAAGTGGAGAATTTTTGGATAACCTCGCGCTTCCCTTCATTTTCTTCAGTCTGTCGGGTCTGGCGTTTGCCCAGACAGGCGCATTGCCCGACGTTCCCCCGGTCACTGCGCAGCACGCCATGGTGGTCAGCATGCAACACGACGCCAGCGATGCCGGCTTGAAGATGCTGCAGGCGGGAGGAAACGCGGTGGACGCGGCGGTCGCCACCGGCTTCGCGCTGGCCGTGGTCCACCCGGCAACAGGCAACCTGGGCGGCGGCGGCTTTATGCTGCTGCGCAAGGCGAACGGGGAAACACACTTTCTCGATTTCCGCGAGCGAGCGCCGCTGCGCGCTACCGCGGACATGTACCTCGATCGTGACGGTAAGATCATTCCCGAGGCTTCGACCGTCGGCTATCTTGCCATCGGGGTTCCGGGCAGCGTCGCCGGATTTGTCGACGCCGAGAAGCAGTTTGGCAAACTCTCGCTGCGCCAGGTCATGGCGCCGGCGATCGATCTGGCGGAAAAGGGATATGTGCTCACTGCGGAAGAGGCGGCCACCCTGCACAGTTCTTTGCTTGCCCGCTTTCCCGAGTCCCGGCGCATCTTTGAGCGCGATGGCAATTTCTACCAGGCGGGAGAGGTGTTTCGCCAGCCAGATCTGGCTCGGACACTTCGCCGCATCGAGCAAGATCCCAAGAGCTTCTATCGTGGCGCCCTGGCTGCAGAGCTGGCTCGCGCGATTCAGAAGCATGGAGGGCTGGTAACCAGGCAGGACCTGGCGTTGTACCGGGTAAAGGATCGTAAGCCCATCACCGGCACATACCATCAGTATGAAATCGTTGCTCCGCCGCCGCCCTCCTCAGGAGGAGTTGCGCTGCTGGAAATGCTGAACATTCTGGAAGGCTACGACCTCGCGGCTATGGGAGACCGGACGCCGGCGTCGATGCACCTGATTCTTGAGGCCTTTCGCAGGGCGTTCTACGACCGCACCTCATTGCTGGGCGATCCGGACTTCACCTCGATGCCCATCGCCGCGCTGCTGGATAAGAACTACGCCGCGGCGTGGCGCAAGAGCATCAGCATGACGGCGGCAACGCCCTCGAGCACGCTGGCTCGTCCGCCGGGTTACGTGGCGGATACAGAATCGACCCAGACCACGCATTATTCGGTCATCGATGAAGCGGGTGATGCCGTGTCGGTTACATATACGCTGAACAATTACTTCGGTTCCGGAGCGACGGCGGAGGGACTGGGTTTCCTGCTCAACGATGAGATGGACGACTTCACCTCCAAGGCCGGGGCCCCGAATATGTACGGACTGATCCAGGGGCGGGCAAATGCCATTGCTCCTAAAAAGCGGCCGCTGTCGAGCATGACGCCCATCATCGTGCTCGAGAAAAACAAGGTGCGCTTCATTATCGGCTCGCCGGGCGGCCCACGCATCATCTCCACCGTGGCCAATATTTTTCTCAGCGCTTCCGACGGCAGCCTCAATATTCAGCAGGCGGTCGATGCTCCGCGCTTCCACCAGCAATACCTGCCGGACGTTGTCTTCGTAGAACCGGGCTTTGCGCCGAAGACCCTGGAGGCTCTCAAATCCATGGGCTATATCATCGACGGCAAGCCAGGCCAATACTGGAGCGATGGCGAGTGCATTGCCGTCGATGCAAAAACCGGACTGATCGAGGGCGGCCAGGACAAGCGCCACACCTTTGGAAAGGCCGCCGGCTATTGAACGGGCCTCTGCGTTTTGCACGGGACAGGTGAGCCGCTCGCAACAACAGCCTCTATGCCGGTAAAGTAAAGCTATGCAGATCGAGTTTGCCTTTGGCCGGCATGGCCTCAACATCACGCTTCCAGATGGGCCTCGCTACGAAGTAATTGAAAGCCGCTCCGCATCCGCTCTGCCGGATGTGGCCGCGGCACTGGACCGCGCCCTCGATCAGCCGATCGGCGCCCGGCCTTTGGCCACCCTCGCGGCAGGCAAGAAAACCGCCGCCATCTCCGTCTGCGACATCACCCGGCCCGCGCCGAATTCGGTCACGCTTCCCCCGCTGCTCCGCCGGCTGCACCAAGCCGGAATCCCCGTTGAGGGCGTGACCATCCTGATCGCCACAGGACTGCACCGCGCCGCAACCCCGGCCGAAATCAACGCCATCCTCGGGCCAGAGATCGCAAGCGACTACCGGGTGGTCAACCACGATGCGCGCGTCCTGGCGGAGCATCGCCATCTTGGGAGCACCGGCCGCGGCATTCCGGCCTATATCGACGAGCGGTTCATGGCCGCGGATCTGCACATCACCCTGGGGTTCATCGAACAGCACCTGATGCTCGGGTTTTCAGGCGGCCGCAAGCTGATCGCCCCGGGACTCGCCGCCCAGGAGACGATCAAGGTTATACACTCGCCCCAGTTCATGCGCGAACCGCTGGCTACCGAGGGATCGATCGCCCTCAATCCCCTGCACGCGCAATTGCTGGAAATTGCTTCGATGGCCCGGCACGACTTCATGCTCGACGTGACCCTGACCCAGAGCCGCGAAATTTCCGGCATTTTCGCCGGCGCCCCCGTCGAGGCGCATGCTGCCGGAGTCGAATTTCTGCGCACCACTTCCCTCGAGCAGCTTTCCGGGCCGGCGGATGTGGTCATCACCAGCGCCGCCGGTCATCCGCTGGACCTGACGTTTTACCAGACCATTAAGGGTCTCACCGCCGCTCAGCACATCGTCAAGCCAGGAGGAAGAATCCTCATTCTGGGCGAGTGCGCCGAAGGCGTGGGCTCTCCGGAATTTGCCGGTAAGGTTGCGCGCTTCGGGAGCTACGACAGTTTTCTCGATGAAATCAAGGACGCCCCCGTAGAGATCGACCAGTGGCAGTTGGAGAAGCTCGCCCTTGCCGGGCAAAAGCATGATCTCTTCTTCTACATGCCCGGAATTTCCAGTGATAAGTTGGGAAATCTCGCAGCACGCGCCTTCCCCACCTGGAACGCGGCCGTCGATGCGGTACTCGACCGTGTCCCTGCCGGAGCGCGCGTGGCCCTCGTTCCGGAAGGACCTTATGTCTACGCCCGTGTTCCCGAGGAAGCTGAGGCGGCGCTGGTATAACGCGGAATATCCGCGCTCACATAGCTGTGGCAAGCTGGCCAGGCTTTTGCTTGAGAATCTGCTCTCCCCGGGCGGCAGGGTTTCTCTCGAGCGTGACACGGACGCAGATACAGTTCCGAGCTGTGAATTATTCCTTCTCGTAGTCGAGCTTGGGATACCAGTCAGCACCGCGGCCTTCTGGCGTCCAATCGAGCATCAGCCAAAGCGGGTCCATATCCGGAGCTCCGCGCGGGTCCTGTCCGGGATCGGACATCTCGCCGCTCATCTCAGCACTGTAGAAGTGGCGAATGGCTCCGTTGTTTTTGGTGAATACGCTGAACCCTGGAACATCGGCATCCTCGGCGCTAACGTAAATGCGCGTGTATTCTCCCGATGTGTCGGAGAGAAATGGGAGGTTGTGAAAGCCGCGCTGCGCTTTGTAATCTCGCAGCCGGTCGACGGGCGAGCGCGCGGTGACGGCGATGGAGACCCGCTGCCGCAGATTAATCGCGGCCCCGTTCCAGGAGTTCAGGAAGGACGTACACATCGGGCAGGGAGACTTGCGTTGGGGCCCATACATCATGCTGTAGACCATTAACGTGTTCTTGTCGTCAAAGAGGCTGTCCAGGCGAGCCGGGCCTGTCTCGGACAAAAACTCGAAATTCCTGGGGAGTTCGCCGCCCGCGGGCAAAGCCCGGCGCTGGCTGGCCACGCGCTCCATGTGGCGGCGGAGTTCGATCTCTTCCGCCAGCAGAGCATTCCGAGCCGAGCGGTATTCAGTACTCTCATTGGGAAAGTGGACCTTGTTCCCGGCGGCAAGGTCGGGAGCCGAAATCAGCGTGGATAAAACTGCCATGGAGACCTCCCGGCGTTGGTGTCTTTGTTGATTGGATGCCGATAGACAGGGTAGCGCTGGCTGCAGGTGAGCGACACTTGCGTCACTATGGCTCTCCCTTCGCTGCCCCACTTATATAAGCAACCCGCAACCCTACCCGATAGCGCTCAACCATTCCTTGTGACGCCGCTGTTTCAACCGGCCGTACCAAACGCACGCGGGGTAAAGCAGGGCGACAACAATGACCCACACCAGGTAGGTAACCCACAAGGGATACCCATTGGGCGTAGCAAAGAGGAAACTGTGCGCGAACCAGTAGAACAAATGTGCCACGGCCAGGTGCGTGACGTAGTAGAACAACGGTACACGGCCGAAAACAATCAGGGGATTGCGTACGGAGAAGGTTCTGCGTTCCAGCAGCGCGAGCGCAATCAGGCTGGGCCCCAGCGTCATCGAGAGAAAATCCAGGGATGGCGGATACTTGGTTACGTTCAGAAAAGACAAGATTGTGAAAGCCGGGGACGCTTGCCCGGACCATGGCGCGGGATCTCCATAGAGGTTTACGACCCGGAGAATGACGAAGCCGGCCGTAACCGCAAAGCCCATGATCAAGAGCAGGCGTTGGCGGCGCTTCGCCTCCCAGGAGAAAATTCCTCCCAGGCAAAAGCCTGAGCAAATTACCCCAATCCACGGGAGAACAGGATAAGCGGCGAGAAAACGGATACCGAAGAGGCTGAAGATCCCCTGCTGGTGAAGGAGGTACCAGGCCCAGTCCAGGGATCCTAATTGGCCGGCAGAGATCCCGTCTAAAAGGTTGTGAAGGGCGATGACAGCCACGCCCAGGGCGGCCAGAACGGGCATTGGTAAATAGGAGAGCGCCGCGAGAGCGATCATGCTCACGCCGATCGCCCACAGAATCAGAAGACCCACCGGATTTCGGTGAAGCGATATCTGGGAGAACATGATCAGGCGAAGAAATGTGGGTTCCAGCACGATCAGAAAGAGGCCGCGGATGGCAAGAAACCGAGCCAGTTCTGCTTTCGAATGGCCCCCCCGCATCATCCACAGCCGGGCGCCTATCCCCGCGGTGAAGATGAATATGGGGGCGCAGAAATGAGTGATCCAGCGGGTCAGGAAAAGCGCGATGTCGGAGTGGCTCAGATCCGTTGGCGAAAACTGCAGCGCTCTGTAATCGAAGTATTCACGAACATGGTCGATTGCCATGAGGACCATTGCGGCGCCGCGAAGTGCATCGATCGACTGAAGCCTTGGTTTGTTGGGCTGCACGGCACTGTCCAAGTGGCCGCCGGGCTTCGCCATCAAATTACCTCGTTTCAACATGTGCGGATTTCTACCTATACCACGCTACCTTCCTCCTATACCACGCGACCTTCCTCTGTGCCGCTGTGCATTTCTCAGGCCGAGGTCTGAACGTGCAATGCTGTAATAATTCCATACGCAACGCTGTAATATTTCCACACCCAATGCGAGAAATGATTCAGGCTCGCGCTTTTGCCGGAGGCGGACCGCGGCAAACTGCGACGGTTTCCAGCCTCGTGAAATCGGATCTAAATGGACGCGAAAGCGGAATTTCGTAACTCATCTACCAGCGACTGTTGCCTTGAGCGGCGCTTTCGATTCACGAAGCAACGACTCGCTGCTTCGCCACTGCGGGAACGTATCAACGCAGCCCACCGGAATTTGCTACAGACACCGTTGCGAAATGGTCCGACGTTCTTCGGCGCTCGTAACGCTCGTTCATTAGAATGGGGGTCAAAAAATCTGGTTAACCTCGCTTGTCATCAACTCAAATGCGAACTCAAATGCGGCTAGCCGGCTACAGGCGCTCCGGCAGCATCGGCTGGACGCAAACCTTCCTCCACCGTAAGGTCGCGATCCGGCCCGTGAGGGATCACGGTCTGACCGGACTCGAGATGCAGTTGCCTGCCGTTTATGGATACCGCGACAATGTCCGGCTCGAATGAGATCAGGTTGGCAATGCGGGCAACACCCGCATATGCCTCCGGGTACGACCATGCCGACAGAGGAGCGTCCCCGATATCGTAATAGCTGCAGAGCCCTTTGTACGGACAGAAGGTCTGGCGTTCCGTAAGAACGAGGGCGGATTCGTCGATGTCAGCCCGCGGAACATACCAGCGCGGCGCGAAGCCGGATTCGTAAAGGACTTGCGGTTGCCTGGTATCGGCAACCACCC
>JBARKD010000799.1:0-3430 GCA_049800615.1 Acidobacteriaceae bacterium
GAAAGTAGCCTGTTGAAGCTGGAGCGCTTGCGGCACGCGGATGGCGCACCTTTTTCGCTGGAAATCAGCTACTTGTCGAAAGCGCGCTTTCCGGACCTTCTGAAAACCCCCTTCGCGCGCGAGTCGCTCTTTAAGCTCCTGGAGGTAAAGTACAACGAGACATTGGGCCACGCCGACGAAGAGATCGACGCTGCCATGCCGGACGCCAGAACCGCTGATCTTTTAGAGATTGCCAAACACCAGCCGGTCCTGCGTATTCGTCAGATCATCTACTCGACGTCGGGAACGCCCCTGATCTATGTACTGGGCTTTTATCGCTCGGATCGTTACAGCGTGGCGGTTCGCCGTCTTCGCCGTAATGCATCAGGTCGTTCAGGGGTTTTAGCAACGGCGAGGAGTTGAAAATGCCGCAGAGGCGTCTGGAAATTTGCGTAGACTCGCTCGATTTGGCGCTCGCGGCTGTCCGGGGAGGAGCCGATCGCCTGGAATTGTGCGGCCCGCTGATCGACGGAGGCGTAACCCCCAGTGCGGGATTCGTAGGTGCCGCGAGACGCATGATCCATCTTCCTCTGGCCATGCTCGTCCGTCCGCGCGCGGGGTCCTTCACTCCTACCGGCGCGGAGTTTGAAGTGATGCGTCAGGATATTCTCCACGCGCGCAACATAGGGATAGACATCGTTGTGCTGGGACTCCTTCATCCTGACCAGACGATCGATATTGAACGCACCAGGGAGTTGGTCGAACTTGCGCGGCCTCTGGAGGTCACGTTTCACCGGGCCTTCGATGTTTCTCCTAATCTGGAGGAATCGCTCGCGTCTGTCATACAGACCGGAGCTACACGTGTCCTGACTGCGGGCGGTCAAGCTTCGGCGGTGTTGGGTGCGGCCCGAGTCAAAAAACTCCGTGAAACAATTGACAATCGCATCGGATTTCTTCTCTGCGGAGGCATCACCGCAGCGACAGTATGCTCCGCAATACAGACATCAAACGTTGTCGAGGTTCACGCCGGCTTGCGAAATAGTGCGCGAACTGCAATCTCTGCCAGAAGCTTCGAGATATTTACGACTTCTGTCGATGCATTGCGCCAAAAAATCCGATCGATGGATGGAAGTGCAAAGATTAGCTGAGCCGGAATCCGCAAAATCAAACCACAGTGATGCCGTCATTTGCGCTTAGGCGAATGATGAGCTATCCTCCGCCACATGAAAATAAGCCTGTTTCCTGCACTCTTGTTCATGGGCGCTGCCTTGGCCTCGACCCCCACGCAACCGTCAGGCGTGCTCTACGACAACGATGAGGTAAAGGTCGCCCGGGCCCTCGAGAAGGCGCAGGTGCAGGGAAAGTTCCACCAGCACCAGATGAATCGCGTGATGATCTACCTTCAGCCGGGAAAACAACGATTCGAGTATCAAGATGGAAGGCCTACGGTGGTGTCTACCTTCAAGGCAGGTGAGGTGCTCTGGAGTCCACCGACCGGAATGCACGCGGGAACAGTCCTCGATCACGACTTCAACATCATTGAGCTCGAGATGAAGACCCCAGGCACAGGTAAGCCGATCACCAGCGATCACGATCCGCTGAAAGTAGATCCCGCCCAGTGCAAGCTGGAGCTTGAAAACCCTCAGGTGCGGGTGGTAAGAGCCAGGGTTCAGCCGCACGCCACCGTTCCGCTACACACCTGGGCTACGGATCACGTGGTCGTCTTTCTCACCGATCAGAAGTTTGAAATCAAAGACTCGACCGGCAAGACAATAACGGCGGAACACAAGGCGGGGGACGTTGTCTGGAGAACCCCGGTATCGCTGTCAGAAAAAAACCTCAGCGCTCAACCGTTTGAAGCAGTGATTGTCGAAATCAAGAAGTGAGGACTAACCCCAGGCTCTGGACGCAAAATTGGCGCGTTCTTCCGCCGCGCATAGCGGCGGCTCCACATTTCGATATCCAAGCTCCTGGTACACGCGCCACGGCCAGCACTCACCGGATGGCCGTGGCGCTCTTTTAGAGGCCGGCCGGCCAGGTCATACGCAAAAGTGACAGGCCCATCCGCGGCAGTTGCTCGTCCAGCTGGATCTCTCCGTTTACCGGCGTAATCCACCTGGGTGAGGTGACTAACTGTAGTTGTCCGGCGGCTTGGAGCTGAGCGTATTGTTCCGGGGTCGGATTTTGTGGCGACCCCATTTCCTTCCATACCGTGTAGGCATTGCTGTGATGATCATCGATGCGGTACTCCTGCAGCAACAACCGATGAACCGAGAGAGGAATAGACTTGATCGACACCGTAACGGGAGCACCCGGCGCGGCCACGTCATCATCGTGATAATTCCACAGCAACACAGCCGCTTCGCCATTCGAGCTGGTGGCCAGCGCGTCAATATCCGGCGCCTGCCTAACGCCGTGGGCGCGGATGCTGTCGAGCGAGGCGGCTCCATTGCTTACCACTGCAACGCGGTTCCCCCTCATCAATCCAGTCATACGGAAAAAGTTCAGCACTGGCTTGTCGACCCCATTGGTCGCGAGCGTGCGATACCCGTCGAAATAGGGTTTACCTTCAAATTCAAAAGCCCAGGTCAGCATTCCCAGTAGATTTACCTGCTCCCGATCGGCCAGCTCCAGAAGACCCTTCATGGCTGCCGCCGTGTAGCTGGGATAAAGCGTCCCGTTGCGATATGCATTCGGCGGATAGAGACGCGCGGAGCAAGCTGCACAACCCTCCGGATCCGCTTCACTTAGGATGATAGGCAGCCCTCGAAACCGGGGAAACTCACGCACGATGGCAAAACCCGCGGCGGCATTGTTCAGTTCATGGTCGAGGCCCATTTGCACGTGACCGTCGACTACATTAGGCCGACCCTTTACGTGGAAGGAAATAAAGTCCAGCGGTATGGGGCCGCCGGTTGCCAGGCTTTTGTTCGTGATGCAGTGAGCGAGAAACCCTCGCAAGTACTCAGAGGCGTTTCCTTTTGGGCCGGGGCCTGTGGTCGCGGGCCCGCCTACGCGCGCGTTAGGGATTGCCTGGCGTATGCCCGCGACCGCATAGTCATATAGCTTGTTGTAGTCGTCCTCGGTTCCTTTCCAGTAATACTTGCCATCAGGCTCGTTCCAAACTTCCCAATACCAAGTGGAAACCGTCTCCCTGCCATAACGCTTGACCATGTGCGCGGCTACCTGGCGATTCAACTCCTGCCAGCGCTTGTAGTCTTTTGGAGGAAACGACCAGCCCTCCTCTTCTCCTGGCTTGAGCGGCCAACCGATGTGATAAGGATCAGGATGAATGGAGAGTGCCTTAGGCATAAAACCCAGTTCCACCATGGGCCGCACATGCGCTGCAGCATAGGCGTCGAATATCTGGTCGAGAATAGTCCAACTATAGATAGGGTTCCCGTTTGCATCCTCGGTGTAGACGTTCGACGAACTCCATTTGAGATCGGGC
>JBARKD010000800.1:0-1649 GCA_049800615.1 Acidobacteriaceae bacterium
CCCCTAGCCAGAAAGACGGTGAGTTGCAGGATGGCTGCAACCACCGCAGCCGGGATAAGGTCGAGCATCGATCGAACGAACTGGTTCTCACCGGATTTCGCAATCCACGGCGCCGCGACAAAAATAAACAGGAAACACGGCAGGAATGTGTAAAAGATCGTGAGCAACAAGGCAATCGTTCCCATGAAGATGGACTGCTGAAAATGATGAAATCCAGCCATAAACCCGACAAATCCAACCACGATGATCAACGGTCCGGGCGTAGTCTCGGCCAAGGCAAACCCGTCAAGCATTTCCGCATGGTTTAGCCAGAAGAATTTGGTTACGGCTGCCTGGGCCACATAAGGGATCACGGTGTAGGAGCCGCCGACGGTCACAAAGGCCGTTCGCGTGAAGAAGGCGGATAGCCTGATCCAGAAGGGGAAATCGCGCGCGAAGATCGCTAACAGGAGCAACGGAAAGCTCCCGATGGCGGCGCATGCAACCACGATGCGCAATATCCGCCAGTACATGGCAACAGGAAAGCTGCCGGCTGTCTTCTTTTCGCTGCCAGCGGTCTTCTTTTCGGATGAGACGCGGTTTCTTCTGCGTAGGAGAAGTCCCTGAATCATGCCCATAGCAACCACCGCCGCCATGACCCAGGGCAGAGGAATCCGCCCCAGGCTGAGAGCGAGGAACGATGCGATGGCAGCAAACCATTGGAAACGGGATCGGAGTGCGCGGCGGCCGATTTGAAAGAGCGCGCGTAGAACCAACGCCACCACGATCGGCTTCAGCATGCGGAATAGAAAACTCACCCACCCGACGGTTCCATAGCGGGCATAGAGCAAGCTGAGCCCGAGAAGGATAGCGGTCGAGGGGAGAACAAACAGGGTGCCAGCCAGCAGTCCGCCTGTTTTTCCATGCAGTTTCCAGCCTATGTAGATGGCGAGCTGCTGGGCCTCGGGGCCGGGCAACAGCATGCAGTGACTCAGTCCGTGAAAGAAGTCGTCCGAGTCGATCCAGCGCCGCTTCTGAACCAGCTCGGACTGCATGATGGCGAGATGCGCAGCCGTACCTCCAAAGCTGATCCAACCCAGTTTCCACCAGAACTTGAGCGCCTCTCGTAAGGAAGGGTGGGGGCGGGCTTTCAATTGATTCTCAGGCATGAATATTTTTTGTAACTTCAACGACATTATAACGTCATAATACTGTTCGGAAGCCCCAAACAGGAGGAGCAGTTCATGCCATCGATGCAAATGAGGCGCGGCCGCCCGCGATTCTTCAGCGCAGTGCGGCCCTATGCCGCAATACCCCTTCGCATCATTGCGGGAGGGGGCCTTATGGAACACGGGTGGGCGAAGATTGTAAAAGGTCCGGCGGCCTTCGCGGCCATCCTACAGTCCCTGCACGTTCCTCTTCCCCACGTTTCGGCGTATCTGACGATTTCGGTGGAGTTGCTGGGAGGAGCAGCACTTCTCTTCGGCTCCTTTGTCGCCTGGGCAGGCGTTCCGGCAATCGTGGTTCTGGTGACCGCGATGTTTACAGTCCATCTCCGATATGGCTTCAGTTCCATCAAACTTTTAGCGGTCGTGGATGGTCGAGCGCAATTCGGACCTCCAGGCTACGAGTGCGACCTGCTCTACATCGGGGCTATCGTTACTCTCATG
>JBARKD010000801.1:0-12845 GCA_049800615.1 Acidobacteriaceae bacterium
CGCGAACTTACACTCACTGAGCGCGTTCGTAAGTTCCAGGCTTGCCGCTTTGGCCTGCCTCCGGCGGCGATCAGCGATGGTGGCGAAAACAACCGCCCCCACCAGCAAAACGGCTAGGCAGATTACCACGGCTCCCACGATTCCCGATTGTTGCTGGCCTGTTCCTTGCAGAAGCGGCGTCGATTGTGCCGCGAAAGACACCCGCCCTACCTGCAAAGGAAGCCAGGAGACCGGCAACAGAAACAGCCGATAAGGCCTCCGAACAAGGCCTGAGTACGCGTATCGATGAGTAAATGCAGCACCGCGCCAGCGCATGACATAGTCATCATCGGATAAAGGCAGCTGGGCCTTCAGCATTCGGCGATAGCAAGTCTCATCAGCCTGGTTCTTAGGTAACCCGGCCGTTGAAAGAGAGACACTGGCAGCAGTGGCCAGGCCGGCGGCACTTTTCAGAGGGAGGTGGCTCGTTCCGATACGATCAACCGGAGTCTACGCCGTCTACAACGATTGATGCGGATAAGTCTTAAGGCGCCATGCCGCGAATCTCTTCTTCCAGACGCGCGTGCAAGCGCTCGCTGAAGCCGAGCGGCAGCTCGAACACCCGCTCATCGGCGGTGAGGATGAGAATGTTCCGCGTCGAGTCAAGAATGGCTGAGCAGATCTCGCAATGCTCCAGGTGCTTCTCCACCTGCTCCAGCACGTCCGGCGGCAGGCTTTGGTCCAGGTAGCCGGAGATGTGCGCCCAAACGTGTTTGCACTCTATGACCACAACCACCTCCGCTTCGGAGCGGCCACCCGCTTCAAGTCCGGCGCCAGCGCTTTCTGCAGCATCATGCGCGCCCGATGCAATCGAACTTTTACTGAGGATACCGTGATCCCGAGCGCCTCCGCAGCCTCCTGTACATTTAGTTGCTCAACGTCACGCAGCTGAAACACCTCGCGGTAAATCAGCGGCAGGGCAATGACCGCCTTCTGCAGCAGATCCCTGACCTCCTTCCGCTCCAGGGTCTCCGACGGGATCTCCTTCCAGTCGCGCAAGAGTGCCGGCGAAGGCTGTCCCTGCTCGTCCTCCGGACCGTCCAGCGATTCCATCCTGAGCGCAGCCCGGTGACGAATGCGGCTTCTTGCTTCGTTCAACGCGATGCTCACCAGCCAGGTGCCGAATTTCGCGTCGCCGCGGAAGCCGGCCAGGTTACGGAACGCCTTGAGGAAGGTTTCCTGCGCGGCGTCCTCGGCATCGGCTTCGTTGCGCAGGAACGAGAGCGCCATGGCATAGACTCTGCGCTCGTAGGGACGAATCAGTTCGTGGAACAATTGCCCATCGCCGGCCACAATCGAAGCAATCATTCGTGATTCATCCCGTAACTCGGTCGCCATTCGATCAAAATTCTCTACAGCGGTTTGGTATCGGTTCCCAGCACGCGCCCGTTGCCGGGTGTTTGCGCAAACAGAATTAAATGATGTCCCTGCGAAGTCTGTAGGGAGGCGGGGATCGGGATTTGCACTGTCTGCTCGCCGGTGGACTGCACTCTGGCGATGCGAGTGATGGATCGAGCCACGGCAACATGCACCAGGTCGCGGCCGGAGTTTTCGCCTCGCAGCACGTTGGACCGGTCGGAGTCGTCTGCCAGCACTGCGATCAGGTCGGCCCCATGAGCCGGCAGGTCACCGCTGGTGGTGAGATGCACCGTCAACACGCTCTGCGCGACACTCACGGAGAGAATACGGAGAGACAATTGTGGCCGCTGATCTTCCTCCATCTTGACCGCTCCCGCCAGAGCTGCGCGGTCGCTGCCCACGATCTGCTCTGAGCCATTGATGACCATCTGCGGTGTATACACGCCATCCAGGTGGAGTCGCTGGCCATAAGCGTTCTGCCGATCGGTGTAGAGCGACGACGAGAACGGGTCCGACCATCCCAGCGAATTCCAGTAGGTAACATGCTCGCTGATCCCGACGATAAGTTGTCCGCCGTTCGTCCGGGTCCCATTCACCTGCCTTAGCAAAGCATCCGCGGGCGGGCAGCTTGAGCATCCTTCGGAGGTGAAGAGTTCAACCAGCACCGCTCTCTGCGCCTGCGCACTCGCGGCGGCCAAGGCCAGGATGAGTCCCGCGGCGATGGCTCCCCATTGCTTGTTCATAAAATCCTCCGGCTGCGCATGAGACGCGGCTGCGGCCGGGGAGGTTACATGTTGGTGTGCCCGGCGCGCATCTCTTCGTTGAACGTAGGCTTGGTGAGCGCAAACGCCTCCTGCAGGCGTCCCCGGAATTCGGCTTCGCGGGCCATTAGGGCGGGAGTGGCTGCGGCAAAATCCTTCTCTTGGCTTAAAGCGATGAGACCCTGCCCGGCGACCGCCACAGCCATCTCGATCAGGGCTTCCGCCGTCGTGTTCAGATACTGCGCGTCGCGCGGATCGCCGATCCAAACCGGTTGAGAGTTGCCCAGCACGCCCGACAACCAAAAAACTTTGCCCAACAGGAAATCTTGACGGCACTTGTCGTCGGAGTCCGAGACGGAGAACTTCTTTTGCGACCGGCTGTAGTACCTGGTCGTCACCGGCACCGGCTGGCGGTTGCCACTTTTGACGAGTTCAAGCTGGCCGCGATCCAGGGTCTTGCGAATGGCGTTATAAATGAACGACTCTGCATACGGCTGCTCGGGAGCGGCCACGATTTCTGCAAAAGTGACCGTCATGCTGGCGGAAATTTTTGCATGCAGCGCGGAATCGGTGCCGTCGGCCACGCGAACCACGCCATGGACAATATAGGTGTCCGCGCCGGATACAGAGCGGTGGAATGGCCAACGGAACTCATCGAAGGTGATGGGCATGCCGGCCAGTGTCACGTAGGCGTCCGGCCGCGGGTTCTTCAACCGCCGCGCCTCCTCCTGCAAGTGAGCCGTCATGTCCGGCAAGAACTCGGGGCGGTTGAAGTCAAAGCCCTCGCTCAATTCCAACCGAAGGGATCGCTCGGCGGGGGCATCCGGAGACAGACCGATACGAAAGATGGCGGTCGGCTGTCCCTGGTGATCGCTTCCCTCCTGCGATGAGAGCACTGTCAAGCCGGCGTTCGCGGCGGCGGCGCCGACCGCGGCGCCAAGAGTAGTGGTGGGATTTACGGGCATGATTTCTACTTTCTGGAAAACGTCTCTTTGATTCTACCGGGGCGAGGGGCCGGCATGCTCGGTGCCGGCCAGGGCGAAGGCCACCAGGGTCCGGCCCTGCCGGCTCGATGATGTCTCGAACTCCGATAGCAGTTGCTCTTCCAGTCCCCCGGGATCGGGGATCATTTCGCAGGTCTCGATCTGCTCTTCGCTTGCCCCGTGATAGCAAAGCTCGCACACGCCCAAGCCCTGATCCGTGCGCACCGGCGGTCCAAAGACGCGGCAGGTCATAGGCCGCGATAGGTATAGGTCACAAAGCCCGGTAGCGGGATCGAGAGCTGGACACGGCTCAGCATTGGCGAAGTCTTCAAAGCGCGCCTCGGCTTCTTCCGATTCATCCAGCAGTCCGCTCTGTGGATCGCCGGGAAAGTTTTCAGTCAGGCGCTCGACAGATCTGCGCGCCCGTTCGAGAACGGAATCCGCTCGTTCCGGATCTACGCCTGCGAGCTCGGCGAGACCCTGCTGAAGACGCGCTGCATCGAGCTGGTGAATCGGGAAAACGCCGACGCAGCACTGCGTGCACCCTGGCCTGCACACCAGCCAGTCGCCGCTGCGCCGTGCCGTGTCGGCCAGGGCAGAATCAATAATGCTAATCAGTTGAGAATCCTGCGCTGGCGGCCGGGTCATCTTCATCGCTTGGTGGCAGCGGATGCGCCCATGCGGCACGCGATCAGGAATGCCTGCATGGTCGCCTCGACGTTCGCCGTGTTTTGACCGGCGATGTCGAAAGCAGTGCCATGCGCGGGAGTTGTAATCGGAATAGGCAAACCGCCCTGAATCGTCACCCCGCGATCGAATCCTAAAAGCTTCAGCGCGATCTGGCCCTGATCGTGATACATCGTGACCACGCCATCGTATTGGCCGTCCCGGGCTTTGAGAAAGATGGTGTCGGCAGGGAATGGCCCGGCGACCGGGTAGCCCTGTGCATTCGCCTCCTTCACCGCTGGCGCGATGATGTCGATTTCCTCCGTTCCGAAGGCGCCGCCTTCCCCGCCGTGCGGATTGAGCGCGGCGACCGCCAAGCGCGGGTGCGCAAAGCCGGCCGAGAGCAGGGCATCGTGGAGCAGCCTGACCGCGTTCAGGATCCGCTCTTTGCTTAAGTAAAGAACGATGTCTTTGAAGGGAACATGCGACGTGATGCGAGACGTCCACAGATTGCCCAGGGTGTTGAACTCGCACAGGTAGGAGCTGACCTTGAGTCGATCGGCAAAGAAGTGCAACTCGTCAGCAAACTTCATGCCCGACATCTTCATCGACTGTTTGTTCAAAGGAGCGAAACAGATGGCGTCAATCCATCCGGCAGATGCCGCATCCAGGCAAGTTTGCAAAACCTTGAGAACGGAGGCTCCCCCCGCCGCCGATACGGTAGATCGGGGGACTTCACCAGGGCGCACGCTCTCGACTGGAAAAAACAGCGGGCGATCCTCGGGCAGCGAGCGCAGTCCATCCAAGCCACGAACGGTGCGCGTGGGAACCTCCACCCCAGCAATTGCCTGGCCTTCTTCCCAAAGCCATGGATCCCCGACAAGCACCACCCTGGCGCGCTCGACGACCTCGCTGCGGACCAGCAGCTTGGCTATCAATTCTGCGCCAATCCCGGCCGGGTCCCCCAGGGTAAGCGCTACCGCCGGTTTACGGGAATTCTGCTCCAAATTGACTATCCTTTCCCGTGTGGCCCTACCCCGTACTGGCGTAATCCCGGCGACTCGTTTTGGCGTCTGTCTAGGTGTCTGTGAACATGATGTGACAAAACCCCCCATTCACCGAAACTTTTTATCCGACCTGAACGTTAGAGAGAAAGGATAATCTGCGTTTTGAGGAGCTTCGTGACCAGATTGTGTCTGTCCCCTCGCGTCCTACGTTTCTGGATGTTGCTGCTGGCCGTTTTCGAGATCGCAAGCCTCCTGATCGCCACGGAGCGGCCTGCCCAGGCCTATGTCGATCCAGGCTCCGGCTTTGTTTTTCTTCAGGTTGCCGGTTCCATGTGCGTCGGTGCGCTGTACTACTTGCGGCACCGCGTAAAGCGGCTTCTCTATTCGCTTCGCAGATCGCCTGACCCCGCGCAGACGGCCGTGGTGGAGAATCGGCGTTGAGCCCAGGCACGTCGCCTGCAGTTGCGACGTTTCGCGACCCTGCCGGCTCGCTCCGCATTCAAGGTGACCATGTTTTGCGAACTGTTAACCCCCGGTTTGCGCCGGAATCGCTCCGTTTCCTTGAGTCAGACCTGGCTCGTACCTGGATCCGGCGAGGTCATCTGGTCGCGAGCGAGGTGGTCTCCGCGGAGAAGGATCAGCCACTCCTCCTCCAGCATCCGCGTGTTTTTTTTCCTTCCTATCCCTGGGAGTGGACTCCGGCGCAATGGGTCGCGGCGGGCGAACTGACGCTCGAATTTTGTACCCAGCTCTTGCGCGAAGGCTGGATCCTCAAAGACGCGACCCCGCTCAACGTCCTGTTCGACGGATCCCGCCCGGTATTCGTGGACGTGCTTTCCGTAGAACGCCGCGATCCGCGAAGCCCGTTGTGGCTTGCGTATGGCCAATTTGCCCGCACCTTCCTCTTGCCCCTGGCAGCTTACAAGCACCTGGGCTGGCCTTTAGCCGCAACGCTCAGTCGCCGGGATGGCTACGAGCCGGGAGACCTGCGCCCATATTTTTCCGGCCTCAAACGCTGGAAGGCGCCCCTTCGTTCCCTGGTCACCCTTCCCGCTCTGTTGGAAAAGCGAGCGCGAGCCGCGGGAGCACCGCGCAAATTGCAGCAGGCCCCTGAGATCGCAACGGCGGTCCTGGAGCGAAATCTGAGGCAATGCCGTAAAACTTTGCACGCGCTCCAGACCGGAACCCGCCGTTCGCGCTGGACGAACTACCTTAACGCCGACCACTACACAGACGCCGAACGACGCCAAAAACAGGAATTCGTAGATCGCACCCTCAAAGCGCTGCGCCCCGGCTCGGTCCTCGATGTCGGCAGCAATACAGGACAGTTTTCCCGGATTGCCGCCGGCGCCGGTGCCCAGGTCGTCGGTTGGGACACCGATGTTGCCTCTTCCGAGCTCAATTGGGAACAAGCCCGGGCATCCGGTTCTTCCATACTTCCCCTGGTCGCGGATGTCGCCCGTCCCACTCCCGCGGTAGGGTGGCGCAACGCTGAGTCGCTGCCTTTGCTCGAGCGCGCCTATCAGCGGTTCGATTGCGTTCTGATGCTGGGCATCCTGCACCATCTGCTGCTCGCCGATCAGATCCCGATGCCGGATGTCGCCGCGCTGCTATCGTCGCTCACTCGCAAATGGAGCATCGTGGAATGGGTTCCCAGGTCCGATCCCCGCTACATCGATCTCTGCCGTGGGCGGGATGAGCTCTATGCGCATCTCGACGAAAGATTCTTCCTCGACCACTTCACACGCCATTTCACCGTCGTGAATCGTGAGCAGCTGAGCAACGGGCGCGTGCTCTTTTTGTTTGAGAGGAGATGAACCTCAAGACATTCATCAAGGCGTTTGGGGCGGCGACACTCGTTTTGCTCCTCCCTATCTGGTCGCACCTCTCGCCGCACCATCAGGCGCTCTATCACAGCTTCTTGCCCATGCAGAGCCTGATGAGGGGCACCCTCATCCAGTTGATCGTCTTAACGGTCCTGGCTGTGCTGTTGTTCCGGTATCTCGAAAACCGCAAGGGGTTGCGCGGCGATTTGCTCTGGTGGCTGGTGGCCGCGATGCTTGCGCCAGGCCTCGTTTCGAGCGCCGCGGTCTTACTGCATGTAGGTCTTTCTCATCTCTGGCCTGAGCTTCTGTTCTATGGCGTTCTGCTTTCCGCGCTTGGATTGTGCTGGTTGCGCCCCGCACTCTGCGAACATGGCGCTCGCCGCATACAGTTGCTGTTGCTGTTGGCCGGATGCAGCGTGTTTTGGATGGTTCCGGAACTCTTCTTTCTCGCCTTCCGATCACAGCAGCGCGATAGTCCCGTGCCGGTAGTGCGGACGGGACTGTCGCCCATTCGAGCGAACATCCCGCATGAGGGAAGACGAATTATCTGGTTGCTCTTCGACGAACTTTCTTACGAGCAGACCTTCGATCGCCGTTTTCCCGGACTTCTCCTGCCCAACTTCGACAGGCTGAGGAGCGAGAGCCTCACATTTGCTGACTTGAAGCCTGCCGGCCCTGACACCGAGCGAGTTGTGCCGTCGCTTTTCCTGGGCCACGAGATCGAGTTGCTGCGCAGCGATCTGGATGGAAACCCTTCCATCAAACTAGCCGGCCAAACCGCCTGGCAACGGTTTGATCCGAAGGCCACGCTCTTTTTCGACGCACAGCGCCTGGGGTGGACGACCGGCCTCGTCGGTTGGTACAACCCCTATTGCCGCATCCTCGCCGGAACCCTGGACTACTGTTTCTGGAGAATGGGCAATGGGCAATGGGACGGAACCAGCCCCGCGAAATCTGCCTGGCAAAACGCCACCGTGCCGCTCACGAATGAGCTGCTCGCATGGCAGGGTAAGCAAAGCTTCACGCCGCAAGAGAAGCACGCGTCCGATCTCGCGGCTCTCATGCCGCGGGCTATGGCGTTGATCCAGGACCAGCGCATCGGCTTCGTCTTTATTCACCTGCCGGTGCCCCACCCTCCGGGCATCTACGATCGCAGGTCCGCGCGCATAAGCACCACGGGCAGCTATATCGATAACCTTGCCCTTGCGGATCGAAGCCTGGGAGAGTTGATGGATACCATTCAGGCGACGCCGCGGGCCGCTGAGACCTACGTCGTCGTCTGTTCTGATCACTCCTGGCGAGTGCCCCTCTGGCGTCCTACAGGGTTCTGGAAGAAAGAGGATGAAGATGCCAGCCGAGGCCGCTTCGATCCCCGCCCCGTGCTCATGATCCACTCTCCCGGGCAGCAGTCGGAGCAGGAGGTAACAACGCTCTTCGATGAGCTTCGCATTCATGAGATTCTCGAAGACTTGCTGCGAGGTGTGGAACCTCCATTCGACAAAGCCCTGGTGGCAGGTTCCCATGCTGTGATCAAACCGTGAGCGTGTGCGCCGCTGCTCTCCAATTGAGACGCAAGCCTCTCCTTTGTCATTCCGAGAGCCCGTGACTTTTTGGCGTGAAGGGGCGGGGCTTTCAGCCCCGCCGTCAATTCGAATAGAAGACCGGCTTCAGCCGCTGAGGGTACAATGTCCGCCCCTAGACAGAATTGTCATCCCGACCGGGATACCAGCTCTGAATTGTGCCTGAGCAATGGCCCAGCCCGATGCGCGCAAACCCCGGCCGCTCGCAGTATCCCAGCAGGGTGATCTCGTCGCCGTCTTCGAGAAATGTGCGTGTTTCCCCAGTTGGCAATGTCACCGGCTCTCGGCCGTTCTGCGTCAATTCGAGCAAACATCCGCAGTTGTCCCTCGCGGGCCCGGAAACAGTGCCGCTGCCCAGCAGGTCGCCGGGCTCCAGATTGCAGCCGTTGCTGGTGTGATGGGTCAACAACTGCGCGGGTGTCCAGTAGAGCGTGCGCAGATTGGTGCGGCTAAGGCGAATCGCTTTCATTGCAGCCTCTTGCATACGGGCGGAGCGCAGATGAACCTCCAGGGTCAGATCGATGGCTCCCTCTTGTTGGTCCTGTTCAGAGTGCAGGTAGGGCAATGGGGATGGGTCTTGCGGCGGGCGCGCAGATGCCGGCACGCGGAAAGGCGCGAGCGCTTCCATGGTGACGATCCAGGGTGAAATGGTGCTGGCAAAGCTCTTGGCCAGGAACGGCCCGAGAGGTTGATATTCCCACGCCTGAATATCGCGTGCAGACCAGTCATTGAGAAGGCAAACGCCAAAAAGGTGTTCGGCAGCGTAGTCGATGGCAACCGCCTCGCCCAATGGATTGCCTGTCCCGACAAAAAATCCAACTTCGATTTCGTAGTCCAGGCGGCGGCTGGGCCCGAACACGGGCGCCGTTCCTGGGCCAGCCGCGGTCTGACCCGGGGGGCGCCTGACCGGTTCACCGCTGAGAACAATGGAAGAGACACGGCCGTTGTAGCCGATAGGCACATATCTATAGTTAGGCAAGAGCGGCATGTCCGGCCGGAAGAAGCTGCCGACAGTTTTCGCGTGGTCGATCGAAGCGTAGAAATCGGTGTAACCTCCGATCCTGACGGGTTTGAGCATGGTTACGTCTGTCATCGCGACCAGGTGCGGTTCCAATGCGCGCTGGTGCGCGGCAGCCTGAGGATGATCGGTCCGCAGAAGATCGCTGAGCCGCCCCCTCAGGGCGGACCAACTTGGTGGGCCAAGGACCATCAGCGGATCGAGTGTGCCGGCCGTACAGGCCTCCACAATGGTCGTGGGGGCTGGACCCAGCAAATTGGCGCAAGTGCGAAGATGCAAAATCCGGTCTCCGATCGCGACCCCAATCGATGGTCCGTCGGCCCCGGCGACCACGCCAAAAGGCAGGTTCTGAATGGGAAACGCGGTATCCGGGCGGTTGGCGGAAACGACCCAGCTCTGACGCCGGGGATTGTGCGTATCATCCATGGTTACTTTTGCCAGGCGGGACTACCGGTAAAGCGCTTTTTCAGGTTCTGCCACACCTCGAAGTAGTCGCGCTGCAGGGCATCGGTTTCAAGCGCGAAGCGCGTAGGATGCGAGACAAGCTGAGTCTCGAACATGAAGGCCAGGGTTTCGCCGAGATAGCTCGGCTTGAGTTCAGCATTCTCAGCGCGCTCGAAGGTTTCCGCATCGGGCCCGTGTCCCTGCATGCAGCTATGCAGGCTGGCGGACCCGGGAACGAATCCTTCGGCCTTGGCGTCGTACTGACCCTTGATCAGGCCCATAAATTCGTTCATCGCATTGCGATGAAACCAGGGAGGGCGGAAGGTGTGCTCGGCCACCATCCAGCGTGGGGGGAAAATCGCGAAGTCAACGTTGGGGGTGCCAGGAATCGCCGTTGGCGCGGTCAGCACCGTGAAGATCGAAGGGTCCGGGTGGTCGAAGCTGACCGTGTTGATGCAGTTGAAATTTGCCATGTCGTATTTGTAGGGAGCGTAATTGCCGTGCCAGCCCACCACGTTCAGCGGAGAATGATCGATGCCTGCCGACCACAGATGGCCCTGAAATTTGCATAGGCTCTGGAAAGAGCCTTCCACATCTTCGAAGGCTGCGACGGGATAGAGAAAATCACGCGGGTTTGCCAGGCCGTTGGCGCCGATCGGGCCCAGATCGGGCAGACGGAAGGGAAGGCCATAGTTCTCGCAGATGTAGCCTCGGGCTGAGTCTTCCAGCAGCTCGACGCGGATTTTCAAACCGCGCGGAATCACACAGAGCTCACCCGGTGCCACCTCGAGAATGCCCAGCTCGGTAAAGAAGCGCAGCTTTCCCAATTGGGGCAGGATCAACATTTCGCCATCGGTGTTGGCAAAGAAGCGGCCCGACATACTTTGGTTTGCCGTGTAAATATGCGTGGCGCATCCTGTTTGCAGGGCCGGGCTTCCGTTGCCGGCGAGGGTGACGATGCCGTCCAGGAAGTCGCACGGAAACGAGGGAATGGGCAGCGGGTCCCAGCGCAGTTGGTTGGGAGTGGCGGAAACCTCGTCGAATGGACCGCTGCGCATGTTCTTGTTGTCCAGCTCGACATAGGGCCAATGCGTGACGGACGGGCGAATGCGATACAGCCAACTGCGGCGGTTGGCGGCCCGGGGAGCGGTAAAGGGCGTACCGCTGAATTGCTCGGTGTAAAGGCCAAGCGCCGACTTCTGGGGCGCATTCTGGCCCTTGGGCAGAGCACCGGCGACCGTCTCGGTCGCAAACTCGTTGGCAAACCCGGATTGGTATTGCAAGCTCGACATGATTTCCCCCTGTAGCTGTATACCGGACCCCACCAGCGATTGCCAACTGAGAGCGTGGCCACCGTACAGCTCAAGCAAGTTTTTCGCATTGCCGGCTGGAAACTAAGCGACCTCCTGGCAACGAAATTGTCGTCTCGACCGTAGCGTAGCGAAGTGGAGAGATCTGCGGTTTTCTCAACCGCGACGCAACGGCCGGCTCTACAACAAAATTGTCGTCCCGACCGAAGCGTAGCGTAGTGGAGGGATCTGCAGTTTTCTTTCCTGCCCACAAAGTTCAATGCTCAAGAAGTTTCGCATTGCCGGCTGGAAACCAAGCGACCTCCTGGCAATAAAATTGTCGTCTCGTCCGTTTGCTCTCACTCTACCGATACCGTAACGGTTACAGTCTGACCAGCGGCTCCCGAAGCAGTGAGGTTGATGGGAACGCTGTAAATACCGTCCGGCGCCTGGTGATCGCCGTGGCCTCCGCAACCGTTTGTCCCCCAGATGCAACCAAAACTCAACGTCACCAGCAGGATGCGTGCCAACCGCCGTTTGCGCCCGCCGGCCGCGAGACCGGCAAACGCCGGCAGCCAAAACAGGATTGCGATTTTTTCCCCGAAGCTGCTGCCCGGCTTTCGCGTGGAAGCCGTCGTTATCGCCGTATGGATGGTCAGCGCATTGTTCACGGCCGCGCCGGAGGAGCTGAAGGAAACCGATGCAGTGGCGAAACCACAGGAAAAATAAGCAGGCAGAGTTCCGCAGGCAAAATTTACCGGGCCGGCAAAGCCTCCTTGTGGTGTGACCGTAACGGTGACGCTGGCCGGATTGGCGAAGGGAACCGTAACGCTGGCCGGGTTTACGGTTGCCGTGAATCCCGGGGTCACAATCGTCACAGTCAACGGGGCCGAGGTGCTGGGGCTAAAATTGGCCGCCCCGCCATAAACAGCCGTGAGCGTGACCGTACCCAGGCTGGCAAAGGATGTCGTCAACGTCGCGGCCCCATTCACCAGGATTCCTGTCCCAATCGATGCTGTTCCGTTATAAAAGGTCACCGTACCAGTGGGAACACCACCCACGGCTGAAACCGCGGCCGTCAACGTAACCTGCATGCCTACGCCCGGCGCTGAAGGCGATGAGCTAAGCACGGTTGTGGTCGCGACCGGCGCCGCCGCAGGCACTACGGTGATGGAGAACGAAGCGCTTGCGCTGGCCGGGGTGCTCTCCCCATCCTTCACTTGAACCGTAAAGTTGGAAACACCGGCTGCTGTAGGGTTTCCGGAGATAACTCCGCTGGAGGGGCTTAAGGTAAGGCCTGGAGGCAGGTTGCCGGTAGCGATGCTCCAGCTATAGGGTCCGACCCGGCCGCTTGCGGTCAGAGCTGCCGAGTAGGCGCTTCCCACCTGCCCCTGAGGCAGAGATGTCGTTTGAATGCTGAGCCCTGACCATTGAGGCGCATTTACCAGTGCGTACACGTTCGGCGTCCCCAATCCGGTAGCAAGATCGTAGCCTGGTGTAGCAATAAAGGCAGGCGAGCTGCTGTTGCCTGCGCTCGAGAGCACTCCGTAGTAATTGGGAGTGGTTGTCAGGTTGCTTCCTGTACCTGTCACGGTGATCTGATACCCGAAGCAATTCTCTGCGTTCGATGCAGGGTCAGTGCTGGTGTCGGTAAATGTGCCGGCGGCGGTGGCGCTTCCGGCGCAAGGTACAGCGGTTGTGGCGGTAAGGAAGGGCATTTGTTGTTGCGTCGCCGGATCCGGATTCGGCGTGGAGCTGACATCGTGAAAGTAACAGCCGGAAAGAACGCCGGGGCCAAGGTAAGCAGCGCAGGTCGCCAGGCTGGGCTGGGTCGCAATGTCACTTTTTGTGAACTGCTGCGCGGCCAGGGGAT
>JBARKD010000802.1:0-11048 GCA_049800615.1 Acidobacteriaceae bacterium
CATAGAAATTGTGCAAGTCGCGGCCGGGAAACTCGTACGCCAGGCTGGCGGTAAAGCTCTTTGGTACCGAACCGGTGGCCGGTCCATAATAGTGGTTAGGATCGTAGATGTTGCTGATAAGGGCGCCTGACACCAGCGTCTTGCTCCAGGTAAACGATGCCTGCCAACTCAGCCGGTGGATGTTCTGGCGGGCCGTCAGCAGCAGCGAACTGTAGTTGCCCTGGGCCAAATTCCTATCGACCGTCACTCCTGCGAACTCTGTCGACAGGCGGCGCACGGCGCCGTCATTGACAATCTGGTCGCCGGGATATGTGTTGTAGTCTCCGCTGGCATACTGATCCCATGAGTAGGAGCCGGTATAACCTATACCGAAGACGAAATTGCCCTTGAGCTGCTGTTCCACCTGCAGGCTGTAGAGGGAAGTGGTTTGCGGCTTCAGGTGGCGATCCACTCCGCTGAGGGCACTGTTTAAGATAGTCGGCACACCGGCCAGATCCAGGATGACTTGGCCGTGTGGATCAATGCCGGCCGGTGTAATCTGCGGAAATTGGTAGGTCATGCCGAAGGGCGGCGCAGCCTGCCAATTCGTGCCGTAATAGTTACGTGGGTCAGCGTCGTTCAGCGGGGCGATGCAGGTGTAGCAGAAAGTCAGGTTCAGGTAGCTGGGCGAGTTTGTCGCGAGGCCGCTGGTAACTCCGCCTACGTTGGTAGCATCCTGAAACAATCCGAAGCCCCCATGGATCGTCATTTTGCGTTCTTTGTAGGGCGACCAGGCGAACCCTACGCGAGGCAGAAAATTCGTGTCCTGCGATCCGGAAAAGGCTTTTGCAACTGCAGTTGTGCCAAGTGTATCGTTGACGATGCTGGCGCGTAGCGTGGCCGTATCAGCCGAAGAGGTCATGTTGTAGTAGGGCAGCGAATTGATGCCGTAGGGTTCGGGATTGCCGTAGTCGTCCCAGCGGAGACCGAAGGTGACCATCAGGTTGGGTGTGATTTTCCAGTCATCTTCCGCATAGAGACTAAATTGCGACACGGCAGTGCCTTGAATGTTGGCCAGGAACTTGCCGGTCTTGCCGGAAAGTGTATTCAGGCTGTACGTCCAGGGTTGGTCGTCCAACAGATCGCTCCAGCTGAAATAAATCGGTGTTTGTGCTTTGGCGCTGGCGCCCGCACTCTGATCGTATTGCTCCAGGCGCGCAAATGCGAAACCTGCTTTCACGGTATGGCGGCCGTGCGTCCAGGTCACATCTTCACTGGCCCGATAGTTATGCGCTTTTTGCCAGGCAGGGTCTGCCGGAGTGCCGAAGTAATCCGTCGCATCATCGCCGGCTCCAATCATCAATGTCAGAAATGGGATGACATTGGCCCGGTTGGAGGTAAAGGAGTTCCAAAAGCGCAGATAACTGCCGGAAGCCTGGCTGATCAGGTTGGGGCTGAAGATATGGGTGTAGTTGACGTTCAGGTAGCGGGATCCCCCGGGAGTGGTGGAGTTAAAGCCAGGACGCCACCAGATGAAGTCCGAGACCTGCGGCGCAAGCACATAGCCCGCATAAAAACGATCTTTGCCACCGCGAAAATATTGATCCAAACGCCCGGCAACCTGAAAGCCGTTGACCCGGGGGGATTGATTGAAAATGCCCGTATCCACAATCTCCATGCCGCAGGGAATCGAGGTGCTGCCAATTTGTGTCCCGGCGTAGAACGGGGCATTTTTGATCGGGACCGCGCACACTCCGGGTGTACTGGTCGAGAACAGATCCGACCCATAAGAGGTTACCGCTGTTTTAGTCGTGGCAGCATTCTGCCCGCCGGTGCCGGCGCCGATGGGAAAGGGAACCAGAAGGTTGGCGACATTCACGCTGTTGGGATAATTGGCCGGCGCCCATGTTCCTGTAAATTCGTTCGTGGCAAAGTGAACCAGGCTGTTCGAAGAGGACGTCTGTGTCTGGTGAAGGTAGGAAAAGAAGAAAAACGTTCTGTCTTTCCATATAGGGCCCCCGAGGCTGGCCGTGTACCAGCGCCGCGAGTTAGGAGCGGCGGGCGACGCAAAATCCGCAGTCGCATTCAAACCCCGGCCGCTGTACCGGTCACCGAGACTGCCGTGAAATTGGTTTGCCCCCGCCTTCGAGGTAATATTCACTCGCATCGAGGAGGAGGAGCCGTAGTCCAAAGCATAGGAATTTACCTCCAGAGCAACTTCCTGCACCATGTCCTGCGCCGGGGTAAAGGTAAGGTTGTGGTTGATTCCTGCTGCGTAGCCTGTGTTGTCCTGAATGCTGACGCCATCCAATTGATACGTGTTTCCGGCGTTAGGTCTTCCATTAGCCTGCGCGTACATGGTATTGCCATTGATAGAGACAGGGGAAAGCGACCGGTCTTCGTCGATACCCGTGACGCCCGGGGCAATACGTACCGTTTCGAGTACACTTCCATTTTGCAGCGGAAGATTTTCAATCTGCTGTGCCTCGAGCGTGGTCTGTACCCTGGTCTCATCCGGATTCAATTGATCGTAGGCTCCAGTCACGTTTACCTGGGATGTCGTTGCACCCACGGTGAGAGTAACGTTTACACTGGCGTTCTGGTCCTGAACCACGTGTACCGTGGTTGAATTCCTGGTGAAGCCTTGCGCTTCGACGGTGACAGAGTAATCTCCTGGTCCAACACCGCTGAAACGGAAAAACCCGGCCGAATTGGTCTTGTCCTGTAGATCCAGACTGGTTTGATCATTGTGAAGAACGATCGATGCATTGGGAATTACGGACCCGGATGCGTCGGCGACGGTGCCTTCCACCGAACTGTTAAATTGCGCATAGCATCTTGCCGTCGCCATGGCCGTGAATAAAAGCAGACCCGGCACCAGGAATATTTTGTAATTCCGCCACAAGCGCCTCATCGCAAGTCCTCCCGCCCAGGCTCGGTGTGCTCAACGAAAAGAAAAGCAAAGCTCGCAAGCATCCCACGGGTTCTCGACCGCCGGGCTTTTAACTGCGATCACGGTAATTCGGACGGAGTGTAGGCGCGGCACATTTAGGCTGTCAAGCCAAAGTTCATAACTGAGCAAATGCCCAAGACGGGCTTAAGAGTCGGCGTGCGAACCGATGGTTCCATAAAGTTGTCGTGCAACACCTTAATTCTGAAGCTGGAGGCGACCTATTGAGCCCGCTGCAGCAAGCGATCGAGAGATAGAAAGCCGACAGGCAACGATGTTTTTCCCTCCATCAGCAAGTCAGCCAGAACGCGAGCTATGACGGGTGCGAATTTGAAACCGTGGCCGGAGAAGCCGGCAGCGAAAACGACGTTCTTGTACTGCGGATGATGATCCACGATGAAATGTTCGTCGGGAGTCATGGTATAGAGGCAAGTCGCTGCATGCCGCAGGCGGGAACGGGCCCGGTTATAGTCGCCGGCGAGGCGGGGCATATATTTTGCAGCCGTGGCAGCGATGGGAACCAAGTCGGCCGGTCCCGGTGGTGCAATCGCAGCGTTGGCATCGCAGAGGAAGTCGCCGCCCAGATGTTCGGCCATCTTCACGCCCATACCGGGCACGTTGGGGAATCCATAGGTCCAATTGTCCGGGAAGCTGAAGATGGGTATACGACCCGGCGCGAATAGCTCCGGATCGAGCGGATCGAACCAGGCAAGCACCTTACGCTTCACTTTGAGGGGAAGCCGAAGCTGCTGCAGCAATTCACCGGTCCAGGCGCCCGCGGTGATAATCAGTTTCGCCGCAGTCACGGTTCCGTTTACCAGGTGCACGCGGACTTCAGGCGCTGTGGCTTCCCATCCCTGAACTTCCCATCTTTGGACCGGGTCATCGAAGAAGCACTCGGCGCCCAGTACGCGAGCCCGATCAAGAGCGGAAGCAATCGACGCGTCGACATCGATCCAGCCCGCCTGGGGATCGAAGATACCTGCGAAATCTTCCGGGATTGCAAAGGCGGGATAGCGGTCGCGTACATCCTTTGCAGAAAGTTTCTCCGCCGGCAGGTGGTTGATGGACGCGCTCTGGGCCACCTGGCGAACAAAAGGGCCTTCCGGATGGCCCATGTAGAGCATTCCAACGCGGTGCAACAACTGCGTGCCAAATTCCTCTGAGGCCTGGTCCCACAACACACCGGCGTGCTGCGCCAGGGGAACATAGGTATCGCCTTCGGCATAGGCTACGCGGTATATGCGGGTGACGCCGGAGTGGCTGCCGTGGCCGTGAGGAGGCATGAAACGATCGAAACCGGCAACACGCAGGCCGCGCTTGCACAGCTCCAGGGCGACGAAACTGCCCATGGTGCCCAATCCGATGATGGCCACTTCGTAATGCTTGTGCCTGGTCATCTAACGCTCTGTCCAACGGACTTTCTATAGGTTTTGCGGCTTCAAGGTTGACCACGAGCAGGCATCGGCCCCTTCAACTTCACCTCGATCCGTCTCTTTCATGGAAAAACAGCTTTCGTCTACCCCACAAAATTGTCGTCCCGACCGAAGCGTACCCGGATTTCCCGTCACGCTGCGCCGGACACGTCCACGTGTGCGCCTTTCCTTAAAGAAAGGCGCATGAAGCTCGCCAACGCCGCTAACCTCAACGGGAAATCCGGGGTAGCGAAGTGGAGGGATCTGCTGTTTACTGAGCCGGCGATAGATCTTTATGGAACCATCGGTTCTCACGCAGACTCTAAAGCCCGTACCCTTCAAAAACGGTTAAACGCCCATCTGTGTGACGCACTACACTAGCACATTGCATATTTTTTGAGGACAGGGAGAGTTTCATGCTGGAACGGCTGACAGTAAAGGGTGCACCACTACCTCAGGGACCTTATTCAACCGCGGTGCGCGCAGGAGATTTCTTGTTTATTTCCGGTCAGGGACCGGTGGATCCTGTATCGGGTGAAATCGACGCTGAGTTAAGTGTTCAGGATCAAACCAGGTTGGTTTTGCAGAATGTGCGTGCGATTCTACAGGGTTGCGGGGCTGACCTGGAAGACGTGGTGAAGTGCTCGGTGTTTCTCCACGACGTCAAAGAGTTTGACTTGATGAATGAGGTGTATGCGGAAGTATTTGGCCCTAACAAGCCCGCGCGGACAACGGTCGGAACGGGCATGGTTGCTTTGGGGATGAAGGTGGAGATCGATTGTATCGCTTACAAACCGCTGGAAAGCACGTCTGCTAAGGCAAGTCTTTAAAAAGGCCATCAGGTCGGAAGGGAACTGCGGACCCTCGCCGGGACGTCAGTGCTTGAGCAGGGCGACCCCGCTGCACACGAAGACTGCCGCCAGCCAACGGCGGCGGTCCACATTCTCATGCAACAGCCATTTGGCCGCCACCGCGTTGGTGACAAACGTAAGCGAGCCGGCAGCGGGGGCGATGAGGCTCACGTCCGCGTGGCTAAGAGAAAACAGTAGCGAGAAAAAGCTCAGCGCCATACAGGCGATTCCAGCCAGAAAGCGGCCTTCCCGAACCACGGCCCAGATCGCTCCACGCAGACCGCTTTGCGCCTTGATGTGGTCCAGGTCGCCCACCGCGCGCATGGCCGATGCCAGCAGAATATCGCCGGCCGTGGCGGTCAGGACGATGGCGCCGATCATTCCTGCGATCGCCATGTTGGAATTCAGGTTCGTCATTGCAAAATCAAATAGAGTTGGTCGGAGTGTAGGAAGGCCCCTGCGTCACAAAGCCGACGCCGGCGGTGATTAGGGCGATGCCTAACCAGCGCGCTGGGGAGATGCGCTCATGCAGCCAGAACCTGGACAGAAATGCGACTGCGACGTAGGCGAACGAAGTGGCAGGCAGCACAAAACTCAGATCCGCCCAGGAAAGCGCGGTGAGATAACACGCAGTCCACACCAGCAGCAGCAGAATCCCGCCCATGACCCATGGAGTGCGCAATGCGACAAGCAGGGCATCGGGATGAGCCAGGGATACCGGCCCCAGTTGCTTCATCCCGACTGCGAGCGCAGTATCACCGAAAGCTGAGGCCAGCGCCACGAGCACCAGGATAAGATACCGCCGGGGTGTCATGCCCCTGCGTTTACGGGGGTATTCGCAGTCTTAACCTTGCTGTCCGCTACCACCTTGTTACGCGCCGCGCGCAACTTGAGAAAGGACTTCGACTCCACGTAAAGCCGCTTGAGATCGCGATTCACCACGGCCTTGCTGACAATGCGCCACGCTGCCTTGGGACGGAAGTAATACTCATCGTAGAAGCGGTGCACCATTTCGAGCACATAGTCTTTGGGCAGGCCCGGATATTCGATATGCGCGAGCTGGTGGCCGCCTTCATCCACCATGGCTCCATTGTTGATGATGAAACCATTCTCGGCGGCGAACTCATGGAACTCCGTGCCGGGATAGGCATGCGCAATAGACACCTGGATGGTTTCGACGTCCAGGGCCTTGGCGAAGTTGATAGTGTTGCGGATCGACTCCTTGGTTTCTCCGGGAAGCCCGAGGATGAAATCGCCATGGATGGTCAGACCGAGATCATGACAATCGCGGGCGAAGTCACGGGCGCGTTCGACGGTCGCGCCCTTCTTGATGTTTTTGAGGATCTGCGGATCGCCCGATTCAAAACCCACGATTAACAGGCGGCAGCCCGCCTCACGCATGGCCTTCAATGTTTCCCGGTCGGTGGTTACGCGGGAAGTGCAGGACCAGGTGAGCTTGAGCGGCTTCAGCTTGGCGCACAGCTCGACGGTTCGCGCCTTCTGAATGTTGAAGGTATCGTCATCGAAGAAAAATTCTTTTACGTCGGGGAAGAGCTCCTTGGCATGGGCCATTTCGGCAGCGACGTCGTCGCTCGAGCGCTTACGCCAGGCGTGACCGCTCAGGGTCTGCGGCCAGAGGCAGAAGGTACATTGAGCAGGACAGCCCCGGGTGGAGTAAAGAGCGACATACGGATAAAGCAGAAACGGGACGTTATAGCGAGTCACATCGAGATCGCGCTTGTAGATGTCCGTGACCCAGGGCATCTCGTCGAGATTTTCGACCTGGGGCCGGTCGGGGGTATGAACAACAACCCCATTTTCCCGATAGCTGATGCCGAGAATTTCATCGAGCGGCTTGCCGTTAGCGAATTCAACCACAGAGAAGTCGAACTCACGCCGGCAAACGAAATCGATCACTGAGCATTCGTTGAGCGCGCGATCTGGGGACGTGGTCACCGGCGGGCCAACGAAGGCAATCTTGATCTCGGGATTGGCCCGTTTGATGGCTTCGGCCAGTTTCTGGTCACCGGTCCATCCAGGGGTGCTGGTGAACAGCACGAGAAACTCGTAGCTCTTGCAAATCTCGATGGTTTCAGCAGCGGAGACATGATGCGGCGGCGCATCCAGCAAACGGGAACCCTCCAGCATCCCGGCGGGATAGGCTAACCACACCGGATACCAGTAGGATTCGATCTCACGCGTAGCAGGCCAGCGTGAACTGGCTCCGCCATCGAAATTCTCAAAGGAGGGAGGGTTTAACAATAATGTCTTTAGCGGCATAGGCTTAACTTCCAGTTTACCAGCACCGGGCCGGCTGGAGGTGGAGAGAGGCAACTTCACTTAGACACCCGCCGGCGGCCGCGGGGTTCACAAATTCAGCCTTCATTTGCTGAATTGCCCCGGTCGAGCTTTCTGCCGAGCTTTCTGCCAATCAGGGATGGGGGGCGGCCGGCGGTTCTTTGGCCCACTCTTCGATTGTTCCCAGGGCGCGCAAGAGGGCAAGATGGGCTTGGGTCAGTTGGAACCGGGTTTCCAGCATATCGACGAAATATCCGCGCTCGCGAATGCGCGCTCCCTGTTCGTCTTTGGGAGATGGCGCCGGAGCACCCGGGCTTGCGCTGCCTAATTGAAGTTGGGTGGTGAGGGCATCGAGCTGGTCCTGAGACAAGTCATTCTGCAATTCCGCCACCCGCTCCTGAGCCGCCAACTCCGCGATGTTCTTCCGCAGCTGCAGAGCCTGCTCCCTGGTTTGATCACGAAGCTGATCGGCCTGGGCAGTGGCCTCCGCGGCTTCCGCGCTTGATCCTTGAGCCTTGGCCTTGCGGGTGGCATCGAAGATGGGCAGAGTGATCTGGACACCCACATTGAAGTTGTTGTGCTGGAAGCGGAGGTAATACTCGTTGTAATTATTGAATTTGGCATAGCGGTTATATTCCAGCCCAAAACCGAAAGTAGGGCGGTTATACTGCCGGGCATCTCCCAAGGCGAGGTACATCTTCGAGTTGGCCGAGGCATAAGCGGCGTTGATGCCGTTGTTGCCTTCGAGGCTTGCAGACTCAGAGGTCTCGGGCGTTTTGGGTACGGTCTGTGCTTCGACGGCAATGTCGGCGGGGTTGAGTCCGGTTAGATGGGCCAGCCGGGCGCGCAGCAAATCAGCCTCATTTAAAAGATGGAGTCTGCGGAGCGCGATCTGAGCGCCGGTGAGGCGGGCTTGTGTCAATTCGACCCTGCTATCCAACCCGCCATCGACGCGTTCGGTTTCGATGTCAACCAATTTCGCTACCAGGCTGGTTTCCTGGTCAAGCGCGGCGATTTGCTGATTGGCCGTGATCAGTTGGATGTAATCGGTAGCCACCTCGAGAATGACCTGTTGGCGCGTGTCTTTCAGTTGGAGCTGCGCAGCAAGGAGTGCAGCGCGCGCGGAACGAATATAGCTTGGCTGGGAAAAGGAAAACGCCAGCGATTGCCCGGAGACGCTGTAGATGGAAGGCTGGCCCACAGGGAAACCGTACGAGTATCCCAGGCTGGAGCCCACGGAGAAACTGGGCCTGTAAGCATCCACGCTTTCTGTTACGGCTGCTTCTGCGTGTTGCACCTGGGCGGCGCTGATGCGCACCTGGGTGCTGTTGCGCAGAGCCAGGTCCACAGCGGTGTAGAAGGAAATCTGGGCATGGGCGGCGGATTGCGCGAGCGCTGCAACCATACCCAGCAACACGAACTGGCGGGCGCGTCTCACAATATCCTCAATTGACGATGCGAATGGGAACACCCTCTGAGATGGGTTGGCCGTTGGTTGTGCCCAGAGCAACCACGGTGTGCTCTTTGAGGCCGCTCAGGATCTGCACTAACGTGAGGTTGAGGGCGCCAACCTGGACGGGAACGCGGCGCAACGTATCGCCAGAGACGGCATAAACATAATCGTGTCCGCCTTCGATGTGAAGAGCCTCTCGGGGAACGGTAAGGGCATTGCGCACAGATTGCGTGGTGACCGTAACCACCACGGTAGTATTCGGCAGAAGGATGCCGTTGGAATCGTCGACGCTCACCAGCACCTCGCCGACGGTGCGGGTTCCATAGGTAATGATGTCCGAGGGCAGGCGAATGATGCGCCCATGAAACTTCATGTCCGGCTTGGCATCCCAGGCGATGCTGACCGGGTTGTTCAGTTGCAGGTCGCCGATATCCGGCTGGTCAAAATAGGCCCTCACTTGCAGCTTGGAGAGGTCAGCGCACTGCAAAATTTCTGCTCCGGGCTCGAGGTAACTGTATCGAGTTGCAGAAAGTGAATAGACCGTACAGTCGAACGGAGCATGCACGTGGGATTGGGAAATGACCTCATTGGCTGCCGCAACAGCTGCCTCGGCTTCGGCAACGTTGGAATGGGCGCGGGTAAGGTCGATCTCAGCAAAGGGTTTGCTCTTCTGCTCCGCCAGCCCATCTAAAGAGGCTTGGGCAAGGCTTAGGCGTTGTTGGGCCTGGGCAACCTCGCCGGGCGAGGCAGCTCCTTTGGCGGCCAGCTTTTGTACGATGTCGAGATTCCGGGCCGCCTGGTCGCCTTCGATTTTTGCTTTAACAATGTTGTTGGAAAGGGCAAGCTGCTCCTGATACGTGCCTCCGCCCTTGACGCCTTGGTAGCCAGCCTCGGCAGACCTTAGGGCGGCCATGGCAGCCGCCAACCTGGCCCGTGCGCTGGTGTCATCCAGATCTACCAGCAGCTGCCCGCGCCGCATTTTCTCGCCCACGTGGACGAATACATTCCTGACAATCGCAGCCTGCGGAGCGTGGGCCTCAAAAATGTGCTGCGGTTCGACCCGGCCATTGGTACTGTTGACCTTGATCAAATCCTGCACCTGGGCCTCGGCGACCCGGAGTGGCAACTTCTCCCGCGTCAGCCGCCGAACTCCAAAGAAGATGATTACGAGCGAGATGGCGGCGGCAATCCAGAGCGTACCAGTACTGATTCCTTTACGTCTTGTTTCTGCCATTCATCGCAACCGGAAGGCCAGTATATAAGAAGCGGTACCCTGTGTTCGCCCCTCTACGATCCGGCTCACTATAGATTGTCCCCGACTCTTGGAATGCCGGCCTCTTCTTCGTTAAAGGTGGCATCGTAGACGTGCCATCGTAGAGGTGGAGACGGGCTTGGTAGCTGTGTCCTGAGCGTGGCGACCAGGATTGTGTGATATGAGCTTTGAATTCATTGAAGCTGAGGGATTCGTGCTGGCCGGAGGGCGCAGTACTCGGATGGGCCAGGATAAGGCTCTGCTCCGGGTGGGAAGGTATTCTCTGCTGGAATTGGCACTTGAAAAACTTCGCGCCGTTCCGATAAACGCTGCCCCGCGGATTGCCGGCGGACGTTCCGAACTGCAGTCACATGGTGTGATCATTTCCGATCTCCATCCGGGTTGCGGTCCTTTAAGCGGAATCGAAGCAGCGTTAGCCGCGAGCAGCCACGCACTCAACATATTTTTGCCCGTGGATATGCCTCTTTTGCCGCCGGGGTTCCTGACCTGGATGTTGCGCCGTGCCCAGATCACGGGCTCGCTCGCCACGGTGCCTCGTTTGAATGGACTGCCCCAGCCTCTGTGTGCGGTGTATCGCCGGCAATTGCTCAACTCGATTTCGGCGGCTTTGCCGGCGGGGAACTATAAGGTCATGAGCGTAGTGAGCGCTGCTGTTGCTCAAGATGAGTCGATCGATGTGTTCAATGTAGAGAATTTGGCCTCGATCGACCCCAGCTTGCGCGACTTAACCCCGTTGCCTCTGCACAAGTGGTTCCACAACTGCAACACTCCCCACGATGTGGCCGAAGTAGAAAATGCTTTAGTCTTTACCCAATGAGTGAGCGGCACG
>JBARKD010000803.1:0-3849 GCA_049800615.1 Acidobacteriaceae bacterium
TCGGTGAGGAATACGGCGATGTTCTGTTCCAACAGTGTTGCGCTGATCGGCGAGCCAGGCGGCGCGCTACCCTGCGACACGGTGGTCCAACCTCCGGGAAAACCTCGTTGAGGGTCTCCCGTGATGGTGAAGACCTCGCCATTTACGTCAGTGACGAATAGAGCGAAGCCACCACCCCACGGAACTGCGCTCACCGGTGAACCGGGCTTAGCCCTGAAGGGATCTCCCACGATCGCCCACGGTCCAAAGGGCTTACCGGGCACGCCTGCGGTCGTATAAACGCCGCCGTTCGGATCGGTGAGGAATACGGCTATGTTCTGTCCAAACGGAACCGCGTTAACCAGCGAGCCAGGCGGCGCGCTACCCTGCGATACGGTGGTCCAACGTTCCCAAATCAGGGTCATATACTCTCATCCGTTCGACGCGGTTCCGGGTGTAAATCCAGCGCGTCGAGGCCATCGACTTGGGGATGCTTCACTTTGAGGCAACCCAGCATGTGGTCAAAAGGACCAGCTTTCAAGCATCAACACGACGATACGTTGCAGCGCATCAAGTCTTGGCGGCATAAGTGTTCCAGTATTCCCTCGGGAATTGCAAACCACTATGCAACAGAAACCCGGTTAATGATATGAGGGTTCCTTATCTTCCTCTTAGTGACGAAACACAACAAACCGTTTCATCCGCCGGAAAGATCTCGACTGCTATTCCTGCAACATGACGGTATGCCTGCCGAGATCGCATTCGTCATCACAAGCCTGCCGGGGTCTACGGATGCGGCGAGGCGGCTTTGTGGACGATTAGCCGGTTACCAGAAGCTTGTTCCCATCGACCGGTTCATTAAAAGCCAAATCCACCAAGTCACTCGTTTACCAGCGAAGGTTCCACGTGTCGGTAAGTCAGCATCTCGTACACGCGACCGGTCCACGGATTCGGTTTCGGACCAATGCGAAGCCAGATTTCCGGATAGCCGGTTTATCGCCAACTTGCTGGGAACGATGATCCATGAGCCTGTTGGGTGGGTTTTCTGCCCCTCTACGCGACAGCTAAGAAAGTCCAGGCCTCACTGGCAGTTGAGGCAACTTTCCTCTCGGCTTCGGAGGCAAAAGAAAGCCTCACGGCTTTTGTCCTGGCGATGTCATGGATGTAGTTTCTGTTCTAAACCCGGCACAAACAGCGGTTGGGCGTCGGGTTCCAATCGATGCGCCGCCGCCAGCGCCAACTCATAAGCGGTTCGTGCACTGTGTTTGTCGCCTAATGCGCTCTGGGCGTCTCCCAAGGCCATCTGGGCAAGCAAATTCTCCGGCTGTAAAGCGACCGCCCTCTTTGCCGCAACCAAAGCGTCCGTGGGCCTGTTCTCTCTCAGAAGAATTGTGGACTTTTGGACTGCTGCCAACGCCGCCGCTTCAGGAATATGAAAATCGCCGCGGTACACAAAGACGCTGTGATCGATCTGCTCCGAAATGGGCATCGACCGAAATCGCTCGAAGACATTCAACTGGTCGCTGGGCCAGTCGCAGGCTTCCAGATCGTCTGCGCTTAACAGGAGACTGCCATGGATGGTTTCTGGCACGTCGACGGGCAGGATCTCTCCTCCAGTATGTGCCGTGGGCAGTGGGTGACAGGGAATGTCGTAGGCTTGCGGACGAAGATCGGGATAAGCGGAATAGGCCAACCAACATTCCTCGTCAGGATGTGCGTCTACCCATTGCTTGATGTGCGGCAGCTGCTGCGCCCAATCCACACTGGAGTCGCTCAGATATTTGTGTGTGATTGCCGTCCCGCCCCAGGCTTCGTTGCCATAGGCCATCTCGGCTGGGAATATCGCCATGGCAGAAATGACGTGGAAAGCGACCAATACTCCACCGATCCAGACCCAGCGCCGGTTATGTCGCGCGAGCGCTGTCAGGCCTGCTGCGCCCAACAACGCGGCCAGTGGATACAGAAACAAAACATGACGAGTGCCGATGTTCATACCGCTGAGGATCGCCACAGTCAGATAGATAGCGCCGGGCACAATCAGGTATGCCAATTCTCTTCTCTGCCTGAGCCGTCCGCTGATCAGCGCAATACCGGCAAGGAACACAAGGCCGATCAGGCCCAGAGAGGTCTTGATGGACAACGCGACGGGAAAGTACCACCAGACACCGTGGGGATAGTCATGGCCCAGGAGGAAGATGGGATACTGTTGCGCCGCATAGTGAATGTCAGTCATCCCCATCAGGTAGGACTCTGGCAGCAAGCGCCAATGGGCGAGATGTCCCATCACCCAACTATTCATCCCCGTGAGGGGTGCGGCGTATTCGCTCAGAGCGGGGTTCAAAACCAGCCCTGCCGGTCTGGCCGCATAGCGAAAACCGTAAAAAGCCCAGAGCACCACGACCGCGAGGACCGCGATGGCGGCAAATCCGCTAAGCAGCGTTCTAGCAATCCGCTTGCGGCTTTCCCGCTCGGCATATGCGATCTCCACCAGCGCCAGCGCCAGCAGCATCGGGGCCAGCAAAATTCCGCTGTGCTTAGACGCGAGCGTGAGTCCGGCGGCCAAGGCGGTCAGCAGCAGACGAATCAAAGATGGCTGCCTTGCGTAACGGTAGAAGCAGTAGATTGTAGCCAGGAAGAAGCCGGTGACGCCAACATCGGTTGTTACCAGATCGCTGTTGGCCAACACATTGGGTTCGAAGACCACCAATAGCAATGCCAGCAGGCCCGCTGACTCGCCAAAGAGGGCGCTGCCAAGCAGAAAGACCATTGCCGAGAGGACAACAGCAAAGACGCCTGCTGCGAGGCGAATGCGGAAGAGCAGGCGATGCTGCGGGCCGTCGTTCCGTTCCATGAAGTCACGGCCATCCCGGTACGCCTCTGCCTTGAACCATCGGTGTTGCAGGGGAGGCACCCAAAGCTTCTCCCGCAGCATAGGCAGAGTCGCCACCAGCTTCACCAGCGGCGGATGCTCGGGATTCAGACCGTAGTCACCGCTATGCCACATCATGTAACCGGCGAAGATGTGATCGCCCTCATCGAAGGTGAGCGACTCGCCATGAACGATGATCGCAATCAGGATCATCTGCAAGATGATCAATCCACCTGCAAGTGACCTGACGGGCACCTTCAATCTATTCATCGAGCCTCCGCTCACAGATTTACGGGTGTAATGCAGTAGCTGATGAAAATGTTATCCGCAATATTTGCATCCCCATCACTCTGGACGAATGATATATCGCGACTCTCTCGTTGACACCCGCAGCACATGGCCGTAAAGTCGGCTCTTCGGGCAAGACCTTACCAGATGACCGATAAAGCTTTTGCTTTTCGAATCATCTTGTCTTTGGTCACCAGAGGAACGCCACGATCCAGCGCGGTCGCTCCGATAATTCTGTCCATGGGATCGAGAGGGTACGGCGAAGGAAACTCCACGGCGATGCGCGTTACGGCCGCTGTGATCGGCAGGATCAGGAAGCGAGTCTCCACCTCAAGCAGAAATGCTCCAAGGGAAGTCTTTAGCACGATTCGCTGATTTTTGGCGAGCCACGCCAACTCAAAGAGGGAGATGCAGGAAATACCGACCCCGCCGTTCTCTCGAGCAGTTCGAATCGCATCGGTCGCCGCCGCCGAGAGCAAACTGGGAGCCGAAGCAAGCCAGATCACTACACACGTATCGACAACGATCATTTGAGGCGTTTCCAATGCCCAGGCGGGACCGAAGGAGACTCGATATCGCCGGAGACAGCCAGCTTTCCCGCATAAAAACCGAACAGGCTATCCTCAACTTCTTCGACTGGGACCAATTGGGCAACGGGCTTTCCGTTTTTTGTGATAACGAATTTTGTCTTCCTGGCCTGCACTTCATCCATA
>JBARKD010000804.1:0-5639 GCA_049800615.1 Acidobacteriaceae bacterium
GCGTAGATCCCGCCCGTTGCGATGATGAAGGTCGCCTTCTTGCCGATAATCAGGCCCTTTGGCTTTCCGTCCGCGTAGGAAAAGGTCCTGCCAACACGCGCAATCTGGTCGATCCATAGCTTGAGCACGGAGGGCACGCCAAAGTTGTGCATTGGCACTCCAATCACGAAGTCATCGGCCTGCTCCAATTCGGAGAGCAGGGAGTCGGAGAGCGAAAGCAATTTCTTCTGCTGCGGAGTGCGGGCCTGTTCCGGGGTGTAGACGGCACCGACCCATTCCGCATTGACCGGCGGCATTGCGGTCGCGTTGAGGTCGCGGTCTATGACCTTTCCATCCGGGTGCGAAGCCTTCCATTGGGTGACGAACGCAGCGGTGAGCTCGCGAGAGACTGACTGGCCGTAGAGTGGGCTGGAATCGATATGAAGCAACGTCGACATTGAGAATTCCTCCTACACGACAGTTGATTAGTAATAGACATATGTCGATTCAAAAAATAAACAAGTGTCGCTTTAGTCTGCAACGAGGTATCCTTAAATAGTAGGAATGGCCCAGCTTCTCCAACCCGAGACCGGTAGGGCGGATCCGCGCATTCTGCGCAGCCGCCGCATGCTCATGGACGGAATAGCCAGGTTATTGATGAAAAAGGAGTTCGAAGACATCTCTGTCCAGGAGATCGCAGACGAGGCCTCGTTGAACCGGGCCACCTTTTACCTGCACTATCCAGACAAGAATGCATTGCTGAAGGTCATGACAGAATCCCGTTTCCGCGATCTGATTGAGCGTCGCAGCATCACCTTTACCGACTGCAATGGGGCACTACGTGCCATTGCACTCGGAGTCTGCGACTATCTTGCTGAGAGCACAAGCTGTCCCAGTCAGTTGGCTCGGATACCGCTCGAAGGCTCCATCATCCCCGTGGTCGAGGATATGTTCAAGGAAGGCCTTGCCCATCATGGGCTGGCACCCGGTGTCGATGCAGCACTGCTGGCGACCACCGCGGCTTGGGCCGTTTTCGGAGCCGCGCGCCGCTGGTTTCAGACTCCCAATCGTATTCCCGCCGAGGACATGGCAGCCAGGATTGAAACCATGGTGAGTCCGGTCCTTTTCGGCGCCTCTCCATAGCTGAACAGTGGCAACACCCACCTGACGGAGCAAACTTCTGTCATGAGAACTTGAAGCAGAGTATTCAAGACGGCTCCCCTGTAACTATCGAATACAAATTCCGTTCGACACACTTTTCGCGTGCCCGCTTAAACGGCCCATGAGGGTTCAGGTCCCTCGGCCCGCACCACGTCCCGCTCGGGCAGTGACCTGCCGGCGCGAGACAATCTTGCAGACGGGTTTCCAAAATGTTTTCCTGAGGCCACAAATCATTTGGTCCGCCTCATCATTGGCGGGACTCCCAAACCACCTGGGGTGATTCGACCGCCGATGTTAGGCATCACGACAGCCTTGGCGGGCACCAATCGAGAGTCTGCGGATCTTCCGTACTTAATTGGTAGGGTGCGACGCTGGTTGCCGATGCCGCTGGGCTGCGAGCGCACCCGCGAAGGGGTCTATAACTTTCGCTCTTTGTCGTCGATGTATCGGGACGTCCGCCTGTATGAAGTAATCCTTTAGGAGTAGGAAATACGGATTACTGCCTACGCATCACCACTGATAAATTCTAACAATATTATTCTTATGGGATACCTCTTTGTGGCACAATATCCCGACCTTACCTTCCCCGGGTAAGGACGTGAACCTTTTCTGTCTGCCAGGAAATATCTGTCTGCGTTGAAAATGAAAGTGAACAACTTGCTCAACAACAGCAAGGGCGCGTAGTCTGCTGTGTCGAAAAGACAGGGGCTCTCGCTGCAAGTTTGGACACGAGGCCAGTCAATTCGTTCTGAGAGGGCTGGCGCGCAGTAATTATGGTCGCCTAAATAGGGGAACCAAGTGCATATTGCTCCGGCCCGGCCAGGTCTGATTGTAATTGATGCTTCGCTGAGTATCTTCGCTTGCAACGGTGAGGCGCTGCAGATACTCACGTATCCAGATCAACCGGATGGGATTCCCCATCTGGAAAGTTGGCTTAGCAACAAGATCCGTTCGAACTTGCTGGAAAAGCAAACGCCGTCCGGTTTCGCGGGTGAATTTCGCTCTGCGAAGCGAATATATATTTGCCGATCCTTCCCTCTGGAAGGGAAGGGAATTCAGGGAAATGGTTCCGGGCCCTCCAGGGATTTAATGGTGGTCATGCTCGAAAGGCAAAGCAATGAAGCAGTGACGATTGCAGAGATTTCTGAACGCTTTGGATTGACTGCGCGTGAACAGGAAACAGTACAGTTCTTGCTGGAGGGACTTACCAGCAAAGAGATTGCCGAGCGCATGAAGATCAGCCCCAACACGGTGAAGGCATTCATCCGGCTGGTGATGGTCAAAATGAATGTCTCAACCCGCTCGGGAATTATCGGGAGAATTGTTGGCAAGGGTATGCCAGAGGCTGAGAAGCGAGTGCAATAGCTTGTTCAACAGCTTCCGCGAATTTTGTTTATCAAATTTGTTTATCTTTATGTTTATCAGGGTGGTTCGAGTTCGAAGTTGCATGCCCGAAAATGAACTGCTGAAGGCTCGTGTTCCGGCAGTCGGTTCGATGTTTCTTTTCGGGGCGCTAGGAGCTGGCAATGAAGGATGTATTTGCGGTTCTGTACCAACGAGAGATGGATCTTGAGCGTGTGCGTAAAGAGATTGAGGCGCTGCGCGCCGTGATTCCCTTGCTGGGCGAAGAGACGCCTTCGGTTCAGGCAGTAGCGGATCGTTTCCCGCTTGCTTCCGCAGATAGCGACAAATGGCCACTTGAACGCCGTGCGAGTACCCCTTAGCGACGAGCTCGAGCGCTGCTTCACGAGGAGTAGTTAATTGGGTTAGGCCACTTGGGGGATTGTAAAACCCTAGGTGCAGTGTAGAGTGTTCAGGCGCGAGAAAAGGCCGAGTATCCTCCCCCACCGGCTGCGCAACTAAGGAGAAAACTAAAATGTTTCGAACACCTACGCTTATGGCGTTCTTGCTCGTGGCGATGGTCGCAGGCCTGGTGCTGGCAGGGTCGGGGACCGCATGGGCACAAAATCAAACGGATGTTTTCTGGGTCGCGTACTACAGCGGCGGTGCAACCAACGCTGCAGTGACGGGGGGGACGGATGTACGAATCATTAACCCTGGGGTATCTGGCGGGACCACGTGCGCGGATATTTACGTTTTCGATCCTCGCGAAGAGCTCAAAGAATGTTGCCACTGCCGAATCACTCCCGACGGTTTGCTCACGCTCACAATGGGACAGTTGACCAACAACCCGGCCAACGGTGAGTTCAATGCAAATGGCGTGATCAAGATTGTCGCTGACACGGCATCGAACTGCAACGAGAGAAGCCCGGTGCCAACTCCGGAGCTTCGCTCTTGGATCGTGAATCCGAACAACGCAACCCTCGACGAAGAGCCTTTTGCGGCGACTCCTCTTTCCGCTCAGGAGCTTTTCGACCTGAAACTGCTTTGCAGCGGTATCCCGAACCAGACTGGGCCTGGCGTATGTGCAAGAGCAAACCCGGCTTGCAACAACTAAGACCGATGCAGTGCTGAGTTGCACATGACCCCAACGGGGGAGATAACGCCGATACGGCGATAAAAGGAGATTTTCGATGTCCCGAACATGGATATACATGCTAGCGGTTCTCGCAATCGCGACCGTACTTTGTGCCGGCACGGCTATGGCGCAGATTCCGGACGACGTCTACTTCGTCAACTACTTCTCAAACGCGTCGCATAATGGCGGTTTGGATGCCAGTGTGCGTATCGACAACCCAGGCGTTGATAACGGCAGGAACCTCTGCGCCGATATCTACGTTTTTGATGCGGTCGAAGAGCAGGTCGAGTGCTGCGGCTGCCCGCTCACTCCAGATGATTTGAGGACGATCTCGGTAAATAATGGATTGACTGACCAGCCTTCCAGCAATGTGAAGCCGACTAACGGCGTCTTCAAGATCGTCTCGGCTCTTCCCAACGTGGGCGGAACCGGTTGCGATCCAACTGGCGGTGCAAGTCTGCTCGGCGGGTTCAAGAACAACATCGTTCCCACCCCCGACGTTCGCGCTTGGGCCACTCACATTCAGGTTGCGCCGGCTGGGACGACGGAATCAGCGTTTGCTGACTCCACTTTGACCCAATCGGAACTCAACAGCCTGCAGGAAACCTGCTTCCAGCTTCGTCAGCTGGGTAGCGGTCGTGGCGTTTGCACTTGTGGTTTTGGGTTGTAATGTTTTAACCAGCCTTGAGGGACTGTCCTCCCCCACCCCTTGGGTTTTTTCGCCTGGCACTGGTCGCTTGACCGGTGTCCGGGCGGGTTGTTTGAAGTACAATCTCGCGTACACAATTTGGGAGGACTCCATGCGTTACATTCTGGCTGTATTGGCGGTCGGATTATTTGTATCCGCCGCTCTCGCTCAAAACATGACGCTCGCAGATGGTAATAGCGCGATCGTCGCCGAAGTAAACGGAGACAAACTCACCGCGGCGGAATTGGACCAGCAGGAAGCAAGCAAGCTTCTCCAGTCTCGCTATGCATATTATGAAGTCGAACGCAAAGCGCTTGACGACCTGATCGATCAGCATCTTCTCCAAATCGAAGCCCGTAAGCAGAACCTGACCGTAGAAAAACTGCTTGACCGCGAAGTCACCAGCAAGCTTCCTCCCGACGCGACGGAAGATCAACTGCGCGTCTACTACGAGGGCCTCGAGACAGACAAGCCTTACGACAACGACATGAGGGAGAAGATTCGGCAGCATATTCACGATGCCCGGGCCGCCAAGGTAAAAACCGTTTACCTCAAAACCTTGCGTAGCCAGGCGAAGATCGTGGTAGAGCTGGCCCCACCTTCAGCGTCGGTCGATCTTGCCGGAGCGCAGTTCCTTGGACCCAAGACTGCCCCGGTGGTCTTGGTTGAATTCGCCGACTACCAGTGCCCTTATTGCCAAAAGGTCCACCTGGATTTGGAGAAGCTGCATAAGGAGTTCGGTGACAAGCTGGCCATCGCTTACAAGGATTTCCCATTGCCCATGCATCCGTTCGCGGAAAAAGCCGCCGAGGCGGCACGTTGCGCCGGGGATCAAGGGAAGTTTTGGGAGTTCCACGACAAGCTTTTTGAGGACAAGAAGCTTGAGCCGGCGGATCTGAAACAACAGGCAAGCACTCTTCAGCTGAATACCACGCAATTCGATGCCTGCCTTGACTCGGGTGCAGAAGCGGCCGCTGTCCAGAAGGATACTGGAGAGGGCAAGCGTCTCGGGCTTAGCGGAACGCCCAGTTTCTTCGCCAATGGCCATTTCTTCAGTGGAGCGATGACCTATGACGCTCTTCGCGACATGGTTGCTCAACAGCTCAATGCACAGCAGCAGGCAAAGGGATCGCAGTCGTCCGTCGGGGAAACCTCACCAATGGAGTCCTCCCTGAGGTGATTTCCTAGGGTGACGGCTACGTTTGGATGCGGGCGTTAACGCGCCCGCATCCAAGTTCTTTTTGTCAGGATATGAAATTTTTGACGTTAGGGACGACACGTAAGAGCGCGGATTATTGGCTGGCTAGCCCATTTGGATTAGCACATATAATT
>JBARKD010000805.1:0-10372 GCA_049800615.1 Acidobacteriaceae bacterium
ATCTCTTCCTTACCCACCTTCATGGCACGACATACAGCGCCTTCCCAGGGGCAGGTGTTTGCCAGGGCTGCGGTGATGAGGTCCTGGCGACCCAATAGTATCCCCGAACACTGCGGCCCACGGAAACCCTTTCCTCCGCTAAAGCAATAGAGGTCGACCCCCATCTTGGCGAAGCGGGTGAAGTTCTCAAAGGGAGGAATACCAGCGGCGGCGTCCAGCAACACGGGCACGCCCGCTGGCTTGCTTATCTTCAGCACCTCGGGTACGCGCTCGTCTTTCCATGTGGTGTAAATCATGGCCGTCTGCGGCGTGATTGCTGCCTTCAGGCTGTCTACGGTGGGCGCGATCACGAGTTTGGCGCCGCATAGACGAATGGCGTTATCAAAGGCGCTTCGCCCGCCAAGCATGACAACCTCGCCCTTCAATCCAGTTGTGTCGGGGAGTTGCCATACATTCCTGGGATCGCAGCCCGCAATACACCCCGCGGTTGCCACCGCGATCGCTCCTGCCGAGCCGGAAGTGACCATGCCTGACTCTGCGCCGGAAAGCTTGGCTAAATAACGTCCGGCGGCAATTTGCAATTCGAACATATCCACAAAATGGTGCGATGCTTCTTCTGCGGCTTTTCGCACTTCAGGAAGCTCGAGCGAACCACTTAGGTAAGTCCATGTCCCGCGAGCATTGATAAAAGATCTGACGCCCAGTCGCGAGTATATATTCCCCATGGCCGGCTTTTTGGTCGCCGCAGCCAACGTGTTTGCAAGACTACGTGAGCCAATGGTGGCAAACAGGGGAGCCGCGGCTATCAATTTAAGGAACGATCGGCGATCGCTCTGGCCTGAGGTGATGTTTTGCTCAAGTGACATTGTTTCCCTTTCCTATATTGCAAAAATTAGAGGAACTCCGCAGACGACAATTCTGTCGACGAACGATGCCCGTTGTCTCCTATCAGCGTTTTGGCTGTCTCACGGCGATAAAGGAAATTTGTTCCCCGGTCGTCGTCTGCATGTCGAAGCTGTTCTGCAGAAGATTCTGAGCCGGATAACTTGCCTTGAAAAATGTGCCGTAAAGGGGCACGACTTGATCGGTATACTGCATCTCCCGCAGATAGATTGTCGCCTGCACGACGTCGGGAAAGTCCAGGTCCGCCCCCTGTAGATCGTCCAACAGGTTTCGCATCGTCTGGCGCAATTGCAAAGTCACATCTTGAGTGACTATCCCCTGGTCGGGGATGAACCCGCTCTTGCCCGACATGTAATAAGTATCCTCATAAATCACACCTGGGCTTGCCGTCGGGCTTGGCTTCATATTCCTGATCTGAATTGACCTGCGTTTCGATAAATCGGATCCCGCGATTGCGCTGAAGACGATATGGCTGTTCCTGGGAAGGCTCGCGACCTGGATCGTTCCCCGCCCGGGGGTATTGCCAAACTCAAAGTAAGACGCATAAATCTTGTTCATCACACTGGCGTCGGAGCGCTGTGGCTGCCCATTGTGACCGATCGGCCCGGGCGGGCTTGACCGCACCGCATTCGCCTCTGCACTGCTTAGGTATGGATTTACCCACACGACGTTGGGCATGCTCATGTTTGCTGTTTTCAAAATCGTTGCTACATTGTCGAGCGCCTGCTTCACCTCGGTCCCATAATCCTCCGGGATCTTCCCTGTGACCCGATCGGTCCCATCCTGGGCGGACATGTAGAGCACTTCGCCGGCCTGGATTCCCGCAGGATCGAGGTGATCTCCCTTTGGCCATCCCGGCGGCTGAATCACCTTCCGCTGCAGCGTATGGGCGGCCGCGATGCAGCTGATCTGGACCTTCTCTCCATTGGGAAGATTTGCCACCACCAGCACGGTTCGCGCGGGAGGATGATTACCGATCAACTTCCAATAGACGTCGTCCATGGTAGCGATGTCCTGCGAACTCGTCACATACACATGCATCCAGACAGTGGAGCCAAAATCCATTCCCGCCGCGCGCAGCACACCCTGCACATTGCGCAGTGATTGGCTCACCTCCTCCGAGAAGTCCTTCGGAAGGCTGCCATCGCTGGTCCGCCCATTCTGGCCTGCCACATAAAGCGTGTCACCCGCGAGCACGCCCGCACTCGACATCGAACCCGCAGTTCGGCCTTCCACGTTGATGACCTTGAGCGCACCCCCCTTCTGCGCTAACAACTCCGTGCCGGAGGAGATAGCCAAGAGACATGCCAACGTGATCAAAGCGCGCCTGGGGTAGTGATTCATGCTTTCTCCTTGGAGAAATACTGGTTAATCTACAGGATCGATAGTGTGTGCGACGAACAGGATGCGACCCTTGCGTGCGCGTCTAGTTTTATTCCGGAATGGTTTCGCGCGAGAATTAGCGTGCTGTAACTGTAACCTCGCCCGGCCAGTGGGCCGGCAGACAATGTCAGAAACAGTCTGTTGCGACGGCAAGATAGGAGCTTCATTTCAGATTGAAACAAAGTATAGCCACGATTTTACCTCCCTATGAAATGCTGTCAATCAAAAGTCACTTTAGGCGCCGGCATTTATGTCGACGGGCTGGGAGCGAGTTTGTCCACCTGGGAGCCACGAACAAGTGTGGATGGCAGAACGGATGTGTTACTGTTGCGGCGGGGCCATCCGCACCACGGCTTCAGAGAAGCACAGAAACCATGCGAATCGAGCAAGTCCGCTGTCCCTATGACATTGTTGGAAAGCGATCGATGATATCCCGACTCTTCCCTCCTCCGCTGTTGACGCTCGTACCTCTTGCGCTCTTGCCCATATGCGCCGCTGCGCAAGTTGCGGCCACGCCCGTACCACAGACAGCTCCCACTCCGAACACACAAGTCACCGCTCGCGCACCGATCCCGGACAAACCGTTTGAGCTGCACGCGTTCTCGCCAGAGTTCTGGAAAGTGTTTCGCAAGGACGTCAAGCTCGAAACGATGGGCACCGGCTTCGTCTTCACGGAAGGACCCGTCTGGGACCGGACCGATTTTTTGTGGGTTAGCGATGAAAAGGGAAATCAAATCGTCAAGCTCTATCCGGACGGTCATATCGAACCAGCACTTTCAATCATTGATCCAGACGGTAGTACCTACGATCAACAGCATCGCCTGTGGAGTACCTCGAGCGGTATGCGCGCAGTCATCAAGCTTTCCGCAGATGGCAAAAGCTTCGAGGTCATCGCGGACCATTATCAAGGTAAGAAACTTAATACCCCGAACGACATCGTCACCGGACCGGACGGCGCGATCTATTTCACCGATCCAATTATCGATTTGCGGCCCGACCAACAGCAGGAGCAGCCACAATCCATCTACCGTATCGGTGCCGATCACTCCTTAACGCTGCTGACGCGGGAGTTGTTAGCGCCGAACGGATTGGCGTTTTCGCCCGACGGGAAATATCTATACGTCGACGACGACAAAACGAGGCAAATCCATCGCTATGACTTCCACAAGGACGGGACCATCTCGGGCGGCATGGTCTTCGGCACAATGATCGATCCAGGAAGCCGCGGAAATCCTGACGGAATGAGGGTCGACAAACATGGCCGGCTCTTCGTCTCCGGACCTAACGGTATCTGGGTCTATAACCGCAACGGCGAGCACATCGGAACCGTGCAGATACCGCACAGCATGGCCAACCTTGCCTGGGGCGGACCTGGTTACTCCAAGCTGTACATCACCGCGGGCAAGACCGTGTATATCCTGCAGACGAAGACGCATGGGTTTATCCCGTACGAAAATAAAAAGTAAACGCGGTCCCGCCGCGGGCGAAGCACAACAATCCTGCTTCCTGGCTGCCCCCTGATTGATTCAATCAGGGCGTAATTCCACTGGCGCGGACCCAGAAGCTCTCGGTCCATTTCTGGCCGGCAGGCAATATTTGTAACTCCGAGTATTTGCCCCGGCGGGCTAAATTTACTCCATCGATAATGGCGGCCAAAGGCTCGAAGCAAATGAATGCCCGGGTCAGGTCGGGGACGGGAGGTAGCCAAATGGTGGCGACCTGGTATTTCGGTCCGAATAACGTCTCTACCTTCATGCCACCCGCTTCGATGGAAAAATGGGCACGGCCGTCCGCATCGCGTTCAAGGCCGGTAAAGCCGTCGTCCAAATTTTGGCCGCGAAGGGGCAATGGATTCGGTAAGTCAAGTGGCCGCATTTCCCCTGTGGGAACTTTCGTTTCATCCGCCACGACGTGTCTCCGTGCAGAGAGATGCGCGATCCACTCGTCGCGCGAAATGCCGGGAATCTGAATGAAAGGATGAAATCCGATGCTCACCGGCATTGGATCAACACTTAGATTTGTAATCGTCGTTTTCACTTCCAGGACCCCGTCGGCCAGACTGTAGGTCACCTCGTATTCCTGGGCAAACGGCCATTGCGCCATCAGATCCGGATACTTCCAGAATTGAAGCCGACTGGTAAGATGAGCGGACCGGCTGTCGGCCGCCACCTCCGTTACCTCCCAGAGCGGCGAATTGAGGAGAAGCCCGTGGCCTGGCATGACGCCTCGGACGTTGCCCAGACTCATATTGAATCCATACCGCTTGCCGTTGGCCCAAAAGGCTTGTTCGTCGAGCAGGTCGGCCCACGGCGCGAGAAATGGAATCCCGGAAATCTTTGGGTTCTTCACATACTCGGAAAGGTCATCGTAGGGAAAGTACAGGATGTTTTTCCCGTGCACCTTCATCTCGTAGGCAAGATTGCCCATGGACGGCAACACGGAGACTTCCACTCCGTTCTTTGCATCGCTCAGGCGAACAATAGGGACGCCGTGATCGGATGTTTTCTCAGCCGTGTAGTTCTGGGCAAAAGAAGTCGTCGCCAGCAGCAGCCAGCACAGCCTGAGGATGTGAGCCGAATTCCTGGTGAACTTCAGGCGCCGCCCCCTTCCCCTTGCATCAAACCGCGCTTCGCCTTTTTCTTACCTGGAACTGGTCTCATAAATAGACAAATTTCGCAGAGGCCGCGCATGAGACCCGCCCTCGAAGCGGGGCTCAGGGTCCAACCAGAAGCCCCAGACCCATATATGAGACCCATATATGAGACAAGTTCTAAACATTCCCGGTGGGGAACACTTAGTGACTGCTTAACGCTGCGCCGCGCCACCACGGCCCATGATGGGCCATACGTCCACGATCTTGTCACCCTGGGCGACATAGTAGCGGTCGAAGGCGTTGGTGCTCTGGTCCAGGTTGGTGCAGTAAATCTCCAACCGGTCACCCAGCTTCGGCGCCTGGTCCCCGTCCTTCCAGGTCAGGGCGCCATATTCTGCTCCCTGAACCCCTACCTGCAGCCACGGCATCCCCTTCACCTCGTCGGTCTTCTTGGCCAGCGCCTTGTTGCCGTAATCAGTGGTGATGATGTTCGGGTGGTGCTGACTATCCACCGTGGTCAGAACGGTCAACGCAGGTTGCCAATCCGTGTATCTGGTCATGTTCCCATCCTGGCCGCCGACGATGAAGTATTCCGTGTCCATGAAGACATAAGTGCCGGCTTCCAGTTCCGTCAATCCAGTGTCGCAATCGATGTTGTAAGTGCCGGTGGAACCGCCGGACATGATGTTTACAGGCAAGCCGGATTTGAGCGCCAGATCCTTGCTTTCGCGGGCGCCAGCCAGCACGTCCATGGACTTTTTCTTTCGTTCTTCAAAGCCCTTGGTATGCGCCGCTCCACCGGAGTAGGCCATGAAGCCTTCAAATTGCATGTGTTTGCAGGACGATACCTTCTGTGCCAGCTCGACTGCAGGCTGACCGCCGTCAATGCCTTGCCTGTTCATTCCGGCGAACACCGACACGGCGACTCTCAACTTTGCCTTGTAAGCATCCGCCGCTTCCGCCAGCCATTCCACCACCTGTGCGTCATCGGTCACGAGCATGAATGTGGGATCCTTCTTAGACAGCGCCACGGCCCGCTGGATGTTATTGACGCCAACGGGCTGCTTGGTCCACAGAACGCCCTTGATCCCCGCTCCGGAGAAGAGCTCCGCCTCGGCGATGGTGGCACAAGTAAGCCCGACCGCTCCGGCGGCTACCTGATATTTGGCAACGTCCACGCTCTTGTGGACCTTGACGTGGGGTCTTACATTGACGCCGCTGGTCTTGGCCGTTTCTGCCATGTGCTTCACGTTGGCGTTGAACATGTCCAGGTCTACGACCATGCACGGTGTAGGCAGGATGTCTTTGGTCATGTCGTGAAAATCCTTCCTGGCAATCCGCGCTTCGAATTCGTTGACGGGATAGGGCGAGGAAGATGTTGTGCCGGCTTGGCTCTGTGTCAGCGACAGAACACTCATGGCCGCTCCGGCGGATAGGAATTCGCGACGTGTTGGCATCTTGTTCTCCTGCGGTGATGTAGATCGATTTTTGATGGGCACAGATTCTGTTGAACCCGGGAGTGCTTTTTCCGGCCCCACACTCCGCGCGAGCTGCTAAACACAAAGAAACAGCGACGCGAATACCGAGTGTTCATTTGGGCCTTCCGGAAAAATCACTCACGCTGATTGCTTACGAGCCTTGTCAAGAACCTGACGCAGACGATTCCCCACGATGAGCTCTTCGCCTGGCTGCAGGGTCAGGGAGAGGATGCGCAAATGATTCGCACGGGCTGACGTCTTACTGCCTGACTCAGTGATTCCCGCTCGCGCCAGAACACCGCTGGGATTGTTGCTTGTTGACACGTCAATCCGAGGTTCGCCCTCCCGCAGCTGCTGGTCGCATTGAGCCACCGTCAAGCCAAACTTTTGTTCGTCCCACGATACCGCAAGGGTGGGGAAACTGTCCTCCTCCTCCGACGGAGGGGTTGTAATGGTTGCTTGAACTCCTGGTACTGTCTCGACTAACTTTGCGATGCGCTCCATCTGGCGCTGCCAGACTTTGTCGATCGCCGCTATGTCGGCCTTGGACCAGTAGTCGATGGCCGCCAGGACGCCCATGATTTCTTCCTTGCCGACCTTCATCGGCCGGCATATGGAACCCTCCCAGGGATTCGAGTTGTATAGGGCGGCATCGATCAGATCTTTGCGGCCTAACAACACCCCGGAGACCTGCGGACCACGCATGCCCTTGCCACCGCTAAAGCAAAAAAGATCGACACCCGTCTTTGCCAAACGCGTGAAATTCGAGAATGGCGGGATGGCCGAAGCCTGATCCACCATGACAGGGACACCGGCAGGCTTGGTGATATTGAGGATGCTCTGCACGACCTCGGTTTCTCCCCAGGTGGTGTACACCATGGCGGTCTGGGATGTAAGAGCCGCGGAGAGATCGGTCACAGTGGGAACGACGATCAGCTTTGCTCCGGTGAGCCGGATGCAACTGTCCCAGGGGGTGCGGCCGCCAAGGATGATGACCTCGCCTTTCATACCGCTGGTGTCGGGCAACTGGTAGATATTTTTCGGATCCGATCCAGCGATGCAGCCTGCGGTGGCGGACGCAATCGCACCAGCCGAGCCGGAGGTGACCATGCCGGATTCAGCGCCGGAGAGTTTCGCGAGGTAACGGCCGGCGGCTGCCTGAAGCTCAAACAGGTCGACGAAATAGCGGGAGGCTGCCTCAGCAGCCGCGCGCACCTCGGGCAGCTCGAGCGAGGCAGTCAGATAAGTCCAGGGCCCTCGGCAGTTAATCAGCGGCCGAACGCCTAAGGGAGTGTAGATATTGTCCGAAAAGGATCCTTTCAACGTGGCGGCCCTGGTGGCGGCAGCCACGGTAGCGGCAAAGCTGCGCGCCCCGATGGTGGCAAAGAGCGGGGCGGCGGCCAGCAGTTTGATGAATGATCGCCGGTCATTCGAGTCAGGTTGAATCTCCCGTTCAGGCAACGTGGGTCCCTCTCCTATGACTGCGATAACTCGAAAGCATTGTTGAACACGTTGTAGGCCTCTGCGCGCGAGGCTTCACAGCGGGCGAAGTAAGCAATTTTACGCCCGTGAATAAGGTTCTAGAAACTGCTTCATGGCTTCGCGGATAACTCTTTGTTGAGCCTGGTTTGGCGTCACACCGTCGGGACCAAAGACACGCGCGGCGTTGCGAACTACCGTTGTTTCTTTGAAAACCCCACGCGCAGTCAAAAGGTACTGCGTCGCTCCCGTAATCGTTTGAAACGCTTGTACCCTGCCGAACATTTCAAAAGCTTCATTCTGCTTGCCCGCATGCCAAAGTTCGAAGACCCTCTGAAGAAGATCGGCGTAGGTGATGATGGGGACATAACCGTCAAAACCTGCGCGGAGTTCATCAAGCATTTGAATGCAGTTGTGTGCGGCCATGACCACGAACTTGCTGTCGGTCCGTTTTCTGAATTCCGGAAGGCGGGGCAGTGGACTGCCCGTAGTTTCGTCTTTCACTCCTTTCAGCGTGGGAACCTGCTGAGAAAGTTCGACGATCAAGTCGACGCTCATATCACCGTAGCTCTGTATCATCAGCGGCAGATCAGTCGCCGCGCCCAAGGCCTTGTAATAGTCCAAAACCGCTCGATCGTTTATCTTTTCGGCCGCCTTGTCCGCAAGGGCGCCCGGGGGCAAGGAAATAAGTCCATCCGCGCCGCACTTGGCAGCGTGTTGGGCATAGCGAACAGCGGCGTTAAGATCGCCACCTAACGCCTGAACGCCAATCACTACGGCGGTTTTCCCGCCCTTGGCGGCGGCCATGATGGACTCGGTTCCGTCCATTCGCTCTTTCTCGGTAAGGTTCGCCCACCCGCTGGAATTTAGCGGCCACATGAGACCCGGCACACGATTAAGGTTGCAGAATTTGACTTCTGCAGCCAGGCAATCGAGGTCGAGCTTGTTGTCCGGAGTGAACGGCGTCTGGGCAACCGGAAACAAGCCCCGCCATGGCCTGGAGCCCGGCTTCATCCCGTCTGAGGCCGAGGCTGATCCGGGAGCCATCATAGCGGCCGCACCGAGCGCGGCCATACCGACTGTTTGAATAAATTCACGCCTATCCAAGTGGTCCTGAAAATTCCGTTTTTTCCCGACAGTATCGTCATTACGATTTTTCATGCCAATGCCTGTTTGCGCGCCTTTTCGAGCTCCTGGCGAATGCGGTTGCCTACGATGAGATCCTGGCCCGACTGGAGGGTCACGGAGAAAATTTGCAGTTGGTTGGGGCCGGTCACGTCCGCATCATAGAGTTTGTCCTCTTGCTCTCTGGCCAGGACCCCACTGAAATTGAACCCCGTCCAAACGTCGATCCGAGGGTTTCCGTCGCGCAGCTGCTTGCCGCATTGATTAGCGGTCAAGCCAAATTTCTTTTGGTCCCAGGCGATCGTCAAGGTGGGATAACTATTGCCTTTCTCCGACGGAGGAGTCCCGATGGTTGCCTGGACTCCCGGCACCGTTGACACCAGCTTCGCGATGCGTTCCATCTGGCGCTGCCAGGTTCCCTCGATGATCGCAGCCTCAGGCCTGGACCAGTAATCGAGGGCGGCGAGAACACCCATGATCTCTTCCTTGCCGACCTTCATGGGCCGGCAAATGGAGCCTTCCCACGGGTTGCAGTTGTACAGGGCCGCGTCGATCAGGTCCTTACGGCCTAGCAAGAGTCCGGAGACTTGCGGGCCACGCAGGCCCTTTCCACCGCTGATACAAAAAAGATCGACGCCCGTCTTTGCCAGGCGAGTGAGATTCGAATACGGGGGAATGTGCCCAGCCTGGTCCAGAAACACCGGAACTCCAGCGGCCTTGGCGGTCTTGAGGATGCTCTCGAGGCGTTCGTCATCGCCCCATGTGGTGTACACCATTGCGGTCTGCGGGGTTAGCGCGGCGGGGAGATCATTCACGGTAGGGGCGACGATCAATTTGGCCCCGGCGAGCCGTATGCAGCTATCCCAGGGTGTGCGTGGACCAAGGAAAGCGACCTCTCCTTTCATGCCGGTCGTGTCGGGCAACTGGTAGATCTTCTTAGGATCCGACCCGGCGATGCAGGCCGCAGTTGCGGCGGAGATCGCGCCCGCCGAGCCGGAGGTGATCATGCCGGATTCGGCGCCGGAGAGTTGTGCGAGACGACGGCCGGCGGCAGCCTGCAGCTCGAACAGGTCGACGAAATAGTGGGAGGCCGCCTGGCAAGCCGCGCGCACCTCGGGTAGCTCGAGCGATGCAGTCAGGTAGGTCCAAGTGCCAACACAGTTAATCACCGGCCGAACACCGAGGCGGGTATAGATATTGTTTGAGAAGGACTCGTTGGAGCCGGTAGGGTTGGCGGTGGCGGCTACGGCGGAGGCAAAGCTGCGCGCTCCCAAGGAAGCAAAGAGGGGAGCAGCAGCCAGCAGCTTGAGGAAGGATCGCCGGTCGTTTATTTCACTTCGAGGTAATTCACTTCGAGGTAATTCATTTCGAGGTAATTCATTGCGATGTAATTCATTTTGAAGCAATTCAC
>JBARKD010000806.1:0-2162 GCA_049800615.1 Acidobacteriaceae bacterium
GACCAAAGGCGAGCAGGCTGGCGAAATCCTCCAGTTCGTACGATTCCGGAAAAAGCACGCCGGCGAGCCACCCGCGGAGCTGGTTTTCGACTCGCCACTCACTACCTACGCCACTATGCCGCGTCCCGGACTATGCCGCGAAGATTAGAACGAAGAAGCTTGGAAGCCCACACAAATGTGACGGCGGCCCCGCACGCTTGAGTCCTGATGCGGCATAGTCCGGAGGGCAAATCAGAGCTGTTTCAGGAATGCCAGCAACTCGTCGTCGGGTTGAAAACGTTTGGCAGCCCCCTTGACGGGGTTGGTTTTAGCCAAGGCCTGTTCTTTCAATGCAAGATCAGCATCGAGATAGATCTGAGTGGTTTCCACCGATTCATGGCCCAACCAAAGAGCAATCACGGCGCGGTCCACGCCGGCTTGAAGCAGTTCCATCGCGGCGGCGTGCCTCAAGACATGCGGGGATACGCGTTTCTTTCGCAAGGAAGCGCAGTGTTTCCGCGCCTGCGCCACGTGGCGCGCGAGCAAGTGCTGAACGCCATCAGCGCTCAAGGGTCCACCACGAGCACTTGGGAACAACGTTTTGGAATCTTCCCTACCTTGCTCCCGAAGCCACGCTCGGAGGACTGCGACCGTGGGTTTGGCCAAAGGGGTACAGCGTTCCTTGCGACCTTTGCCCCGGCAGTGTACATGTGCGCCGGCACCCAGCGAGATATCCTCGTGGTGCAGCGAAGTCATCTCGGATAATCTCAGGCCGGTCTGAACGGCGGTGAGCAGGAAAGCATGGTCACGACGTCCCAGCCAGGTTGTTCGATTCGGCGCCGCCAACAGCGCTTCAATCTCTGGCCGGGTGAGAAAGCCCACCAGGGCTCGTGGCTGTCGTTGGTTGGGAATGGCCAGCACGCGTTGAATGACTCCGCTCTGCGCAGGCGCCTCCAGCGAGGCATATCTGAAGAATGACCGGATGGCCGTCAACCGCAGATTGCGGCTCCTGGGTCCATTGCGCCGACGTTTTTCCAGGTCTTCCAGAAATGCGTCAATCAAGGTGCCATCCAGATCGTTCAGCTCCAACTGAGAGGGCGCCTTACGTAGCCTCCTCTGCGCGAACTGAAGCAGCAGCCGGAAAGTGTCGCGATAAGAGGCGATGGTGTGAGGGCTGGCTTTGCGCTGCGTCATTAAACGCGTCGTGAAGAACGATTGCAGCAGGGCCGGAAGATTAGCGGAGTCCCGCATTCAACCCCTCCCAGCGCTTTTCCAGCCGGTCACCAGCCGCCTGCAACAGTTCGGGCGTGCCGGTCAGATACCAATAGGTGTCGGTGACATGTGCGTGCCCGAGGTAGGTAGACAAGATTGGCAAACGTCTTTTGGGGTCCTCGCCGTTGCGGTACCAGCGCAACAGCGTCTGGACCGCAAATCGGTGACGAAAATCGTGCAGGCGCGGTCCGCGGCTGTCGTCCACGCCACGCAACCCAATCTGCCGTGACAAGGTGTAGAACGCCCGGTGCACCTCGCCTTTGTCCAACTGGTTACCGTTCTGATTCACCAGGAAAGGGCCTTCGGCGCGAGCGCCAAAGCGGAGGTCCCGGCGTTTCGCGTAATCGGCGAGGACCCTACAGGTTGAGGCATGAAGCGGTACCAGGCGGGACTTCCCGAACTTCGCTCCCCGAATCGTGAGAAGATCTTCGGACCAATCGATGTCTCCGATGCGGAGGTTGAGCGCCTCGCCCAGTCGAAGACCTGTGACTGCCAACAACCCAAACAGGCAGTAATAGGTCCAGGGGCGCAGCGGGTCAATCGAAGGTCGCGTTTTGGCCGCGTTCAGCAGTGCCCTGATTTCCTGCTGGGAATAGAAGTATGGTTGAGCCCGTTGCGGCCGAAACGGCAGAAGACCGAGTGGCGGAACTTCTGTTAAGGGATCGGTCGCACTCCAGTGCCGGGCGAAGCCGCGCACGATGGTAAGTCGCGTGGCCCACTCACCAGGTGTTTGGTGCGTACGTTGCGTTGCCCACTCCAAAGCCAGCTTAACGGTGATGTGGGGGCTGCGTTTTCGTTCCAGGAATGCGACGAAATCTTGTAGGCAGACCTCGTGTCGCGCCATTTTGAACCCCAGCCCGCGGCGCATCGTCAGGTAGTCGCGGACTGCCCTTCGGAGACGCTTCATCGAC
>JBARKD010000807.1:0-3605 GCA_049800615.1 Acidobacteriaceae bacterium
ACAGTGGAGACTGGAGAGTGACTCCATCGGCCAAGCCGGCCCAGTCGCTCATCCAGGCAGCTGCAGACGTCATCAACAAAGGATCGAAAGTGGTGATCTTCGCAGGCCGTGGCGCCCTTGGCTGCAGCGAAGAGTTGGCGCAGCTGGCGGAAACGGTGGGCGGCCCGGTGGTGAAACCTCTGCTGGGCAAAGCAGTCTTGCCCGATCGCAGCCCCTACACCACCGGCGGCCTGGGGCTGCTGGGAACGGCGCCTTCCGTCGATGCGATGGAAGAGTGCGACACGCTCATCATGATCGGAACGAGCTACCCTTACATGGAATTTTTGCCTAAACCAGGGCAGGCAAAATGCGTGCAGATCGAGATTGACCCCACCCGCATTGGCCTTCGGCACCAGGTCGAAGTGGGTTTGGTGGGAGATGCAAAAGCAACGCTTACTGCGCTGCTTCCTCTGCTGAAGGCAAAGAACCAGAAGTTCCTGAAGAAGTCGCAGGAACGAATGAAGGAATGGTTCGAGCTGATGGAAGAACGCGGCACCCGCAAAGATATGCCGATGAAGCCGCAGGTGGTCACGCATACTTTGAACCGGCTGCTGAAAGACGACGCGATTGTTTCCTCTGACAGCGGCACCATCGCTACCTGGACAGCACGGTACGTGGACATTCGCGGCTCGATGCAATTTTCGCTCTCCGGCTCACTGGCTACTATGGCAAACGGCCTGCCCTACAGCATTGGAGCAGCGGTCGCCTACCCAGGGCGGCAGGTGGTGTGCGTGGTGGGCGACGGCGGCCTGACCATGCTGATGGGCGAGATCGCGACGCTGGTCAAGTACAAGCTGCGGGTGTGCGTCATCGTGATCAAGAACAATGTGCTGGGACAGATCAAATGGGAGCAGATGATCCTGGAAGGCAATCCCGAATTCGGGGTTGAGCTTCAGCCGATAGACTTTGCCATGGTCGCGACTGCCTGCGGCGCCAAAGGGTTAACCCTCGAAAGGCCGGAGGACGCAGAGCAGGTACTTCGCGAGGCGTTGGCGCACGACGGTCCCACGGTGGTGCAGGCTGTGGTCGACCCAAACGAGCCACCGATGCCGGGCAAGATCACCACCGAGCAAGCGTTGCACTTCTCCAAAGCATTGGCGCGTGGACAGAAGGACGCGGCAAAGATTATCAAGACCATTGCCGAAGACAAAGTCCACGAGGTCGTCTAAGCCATGGCGAGCCAGTCAGCACTTTCGATCGTCGATCCTGTGAAGGATCTGGAGATCATAGAAAACCATATACGGGAGGGGCGCTTTCAAAGAAGCCTCTCCCTGCTGACGGCCGCAACCAGCGTCGTGAGCGGCCTCGAGGTTGCCTACGAGCACTATCGCGGCAGCTATAGCCGCAGGGTCATGTACACGCCGGTCATCCTCAGCGTTTTGCTCGCGGGGGCAGGGTTGGCGGCCTTTTTCAGCAGACGGGCGGCACGCCGCATCCTGCGCCTCGTCTCAGCGGTGACGCTGGTGGACGCCGGCGTGGGGTTTTACTTCCACATACGCGGCATCCACCGAAAACCCGGCGGTTGGCGGCTGCCCATGACCAACATGATTATGGGCCCGCCAATCTTCGCGCCGCTGTTATTTGGGACCAGCGCATACCTGGGGCTAATCGCTTCTTATTTACAGCGGGAAGAGAGCACGGGCGCTGCCTCCACTTCGGGCAAGGACACATTCTTTGCCCGCCTTCTGCCCTCGGGCGCGGGCCGTGACCTGCTCTCGGCCGAACAGGACATACGCGAAGGTCGCTTCCAGCGGCAGGTTGCGCTGGTGACCGGAATCAGCGCGCTGCTGAGTGGATTCGAAGCTTACTACTCGCATTACAAGAACAATTTTCGCTACTGGGTGCAGTGGACCCCGGTGGTTCTGGCGCCGGTGCTCGCCGGCACCGCTTTTACCGCCATCAAGAGCCGAAAGGTAGCGACGCTCGCGTTACCCGCCGTATCGGCGCTGGCCGGCGCGGATGCAGCGGTCGGCTTTTACTATCACGCGCGCGGAGTGCTTCGCCGGCCTGGCGGCAGCAAGCACCTGCTCTACAACATCATGTACGGTCCACCGATTTTTGCCCCTCTGCTCTTCGGAGCAGCAGGGATGCTCGGCGTGCTGGCCAGCCTGCTGCGGCGGAGGCGAAAATGAAAAACGGCTATCCCATCATCGATACGGCCCTGTGCCCGCGCGATCCTCAAACCGGTGAGGCACTCCCACCGCGGCTACAGCCCGGCTATTACGCCGGCTACCACACGCTCTCGCAAAGCCCCTTCTGGGACGAAGCGACGCGCACGGTGGTAGAGAAACGAGTTGAAGATCCACCCCAGCGTCAGTTCTTTTCACGCGTGGAACTTTTGGACGGTGGTGTTCAGTCATTTGATCCCGCAGACCGATCGCGTTCCCGAGCGTCAGATTCCTATTGTCGCTGTAATTGACCATCGGCTCTCACAGAATGTGACGGTGGGCTACCGGTACGAAGACATGCCGCACGACCGGACAGTTTACGAGCTGGGCATTGCGGCCATCGATGCGGAGGCGGAGCACCGTTACAGTGGCAAATTTCTCTTTTTGCCGTACCGGCAGCGGGATATTGTGCTCAAGGCGATCCACGACGGCAAGCCCGAAGCCGCAGGCGATATATGGAAGCGGATGTCAGTGGACCGCTTCTGGCAAATGATTCTGAGCGACGCCATTGACGCCTACTACGCGCATCCCTGGGCATGGGACGAGATCGGCTTCGGCGGTCCCGCGTATCCGCGTGCATACACCCGCCTGGAACGTGGCGAACCGGAGCCCTGGGAGGTGGAGGAAACCCGCTACGACTGGGCCGCCCCGGCTGCCGCGGTGTCGCATGAAGTCGATACAACGCCAAGTGGACATCAAAGTCATCACGGCAGCGGGGGCACACATTGAAGAAACCACTTCTAGGCGCATTCGACGGCGCTCGCTCAGGGAAGCACATGGTGGGGCCCCTGCAAACGATTGATCTGCCGATGCGGCGCTTCCGCGACTATGAAGAAGTCGACTATGTGATCGTGGGTGTCGGCTCCGCAGGCGGCGTGCTGTTGCAGAGGCTAGCCCGTGCAGGGTTCAATGTTGTGGGCCTGGAAGCGGGGCGGTTCTGGGACACGGAGCGCGATTGGGTGAGCGATGAGGCGGGCTCACAGGATCTCTACTGGAGGGAGCCACGGGTTACCGGCGGAAGCGATCCTTTGGCCCTGGGCGCCAACAACTGCGGGCAGGGCGTGGGTGGAGGCTCGGTTCATTGGGCGGCGTTTACGCCGCGGCTGCACCCTTCGGACTTCGAAGTTTATACCCGCGACGGTGTGGGTGCTGACTGGCCCATCTCGTATGCGGACATCCAACCTTACTACGAGCAGCTTGAATTAGAAATGCCGGTATCCGGGCCCGCGTATTACCCTTGGGGGCATCCGCACGGCTATGCCTACGGTCCCCACCCCATGGGCGGAGTCGGCAACGCGCTGATCAAAGGCTGCACGGCGCTGAATATTCCAGTTTCCATCGGGGGGCCGGTCGCGATTCTGGCAGGCTCGCACGGCGACCGCCTGCACTGTATCTATC
>JBARKD010000808.1:0-13080 GCA_049800615.1 Acidobacteriaceae bacterium
CGGATTTCCCGTCACGCTGCGCCGGACACGTCCACGTATGCGCCTTTCCTTAAAGAAAGGCGCATGAAGCTCGCCAACGCCGCTAACCTCAACGGGAAATCCGGGGTAGCGAAGTGGAGGGATCTGCAGTTTACTGAACCGGCGATAGATCTTTATAGAACCATCGGTTCGCACGCAGACACTTTTAGCCCCTGAGGGAAATGCGTCCGGCCAACCCTAAACTTTCAGGCACCAAAATGACGTATGTTATTTCCGACGCACTACACGAGCCCGTGCGCAGATTACTGCCCTATTTACGATATAACTATAGATTGGTGAGTTTGCTCGCCAGCCGCGAGAGGTGTTATCGATTTGTGTGGCATTGCTGGTTTTACCCAGAAGAGCTGGACTGCTGATCCGGAAAGAATTCGCGAAGCAACCGCGACCTTAATTCATCGCGGACCAGATCAGCAGGGAGTCTTCTCTTCCCGCTTATGCTCCCTCGGCGCCACTCGCTTAAAGATTCTGGATCTTGCCGCAGGCGATCAGCCGATCACCTCCAGCGATGGCGATACCGTCATCGTCTTCAACGGTGAAATCTATAACCACATGGAATTGCGCCCTGAGCTGGAAGCTCGCGGGTTTCGCTTCCATACCCATTGCGATACCGAGACAGTGCTTTATGCTTTTCTCGCCTGGGATACGGCAGCTTTCGCGCGTCTGCGTGGGATGTTTGCCGTTGCCCTCTGGAATAAATCGACCCGCCGCCTGATCCTGGCTCGTGACCGCATGGGCATTAAGCCACTCTACATGGCAAGGTATCGAGAGGATGTGTTCTTCGGCTCCGAGCTCAAGGCAATTCTTATCCATCCCGAGGTAGACCGTCGCCTCAGCATGAAGGGGTTGGACTGTTACCTCTCGCTGAATTATGTTCCCTGTCCCTGGACGCTGGTGGACGGAGTGGAAAAGCTGCCGGCAGGCCATTGGTATGAGTGGCGCGACGGGCAGGTGCGCAGCGAATCATATTGGAAGGTGCCTGACCCGGCGCCGCAGGTGCGTGATCTCACCAGCGCCACCCATGAATTGGACTTTCTGTTGCAGCAATCGGTGCGTGAACACCTGCTCTCCGATGTGCCCCTGGGTGTCTGGCTGAGCGGCGGCATCGATTCATCCACCATCCTCCACTATGCCGCGGCGACAAATCATTCCCGGCTCAAGACTTTTTCTATCTCCTTCAACGGGCGTAGCTTCGATGAGTCGAAACACATTCAGCGCGTGGTGGCGCATTACGGCACCGACCACGAACAGCTGGATCTGAACCCTCAAGAAGACTTGCAGGGCACCATTGAGCAGTTTGCCTACTACTCCGATGAACCCAGCGCCGACGCGGGAGCGCTGCCGGTGTGGTTTCTCTCCCGCATGTGCAAGAGCCATGCCACTGTGGCCCTCAGCGGAGAGGGCGCGGATGAGATCTTCGGCGGATACCTTACCTATCGCGCTAACCTGCTGGCCCGTAAGGCACGCGCCCTTCCCACCCAGGCGATCCGGCTGGCCCTGGCCGGGATGCGCATCTGGCCCGTTTCCGACGAAAAAATCAGCCTGGAGTACAAACTCAAGCGCTTTCTCGAAGGAAGCCTGTTGCCGCCGGAACAGGCACACGTCTATTGGAATGGAACCTTCTCCGAGGCCGAAAAGGCACGCTTATTGTCGCGGCCGCTGACCGGGGCCATGGACCACATTCTCCAGGGACTTGCCTTGAATGCGAAGAATGGGCTTTCTCCTTTCCTGGCATTCGATCAGCAGTACTTCCTGGCGGACGATATTCTGGTGAAGTCTGACCGCATGAGCATGGCTCACGCCGTCGAGGTGCGGCCACCGTTTCTCGATCATCGCATTGTGGAGTTTGCCGCCACCCTGCCCGACGATCTCAAGGTGCGCGGGTCGCGGCAAAAATTTGTACTCAAGCAGTTGATGAAAGACAGGCTGCCGGCCTCAATTCTCAATCGCAAGAAAGTCGGCTTCGACATTCCTGCGCACGAGTGGCTGCGCGGTCCCCTGCGCTCTCTCCTGCTTGACACGTTGAAAGAGGGCTTATCTGAGCACGCTGGCTTATTCCGCGCTAATACGATCGAGCGCTATTTACAGCTCCATCTGGAAAGACGAGCCAACCTGGGATACCACCTATGGGGTTTAATGATTCTGTTTCTCTGGATGAAACAATGGCGCATTCAGTCGACTCTGCCGTCGACGCAAAAAATGCCGGCCTTGGTAGCCGAAGGAGCTGGCACTCCTATCTAGCTGTCCTACTGCTGATTGCCGCAGCAATTTATCTGGCATGCATTATCTCCCCGCCCTCCCTGATGGATGACGTCGATGCGGTGCAGGGGCAGATCGCGCGCAATATGCTCGACTCCGGTGATTGGGTCACCGCCCGCCTGGACGGCATTGTCTATTTGGAGAAGTCGCCCCTGATCTATTGGCTGATGGCGATCTCCTACAAGATTTTCGGCGCGTATGACTGGGCCGCGCGCATCCCCATCGCTCTTTCCTCTATTGCCTTGGCTTGGTTGACAGCCGAGTTCGGCAAGTGGGCCTTCGGCAAGATGGCCGGCTTCTACGCCGGGCTGTGCATGGCCACGTGTGTTGGTCTGTTTCTTTTCACCCGCATACTCATTCCCGACGTGCTGTTAACCTTCACCATCGGGTTGTCGATGTGGGCCTTTTTGCGGGTGCTGGATGAAGAGGAAACACATCCGCGGGCCTGGGCTTACATCCTGGCGGCGAGCCTGGGCGTTGGATTGCTGCTCAAAAGCCTGATCGCCCTCGTCTTCCCCCTGGGCGCGGTTATTTTGTACCTGCTGATCGATCGCCGGTTTTTCTCCATGGCCACCTGCAGACGCTTCTATCCTTTCAGCAGTCTGGCGATCCTGCTGCTGATCGCAGCTCCATGGCACATCCTGGCTACCCTGCGCAACCCGCCTGTTTTCGCGTTCACTCTCCATAGCGGCGGCGGCGTGTATCACGGCTTTCTGTGGTTTTACTTCATCAACGAGCAGCTGCTGCGTTTCCTCAACCTGCGCTACCCCAGGGACTACGCCACTGTTCCCCGGCTTTACTTCTGGCTATTTCATTTGATTTGGCTGTTCCCCTGGAGCTTTTACTTTCCCGCAGTCCTCAAGCTCTCCTACCGCCCGGTAGATCGCGCTGGACGGACCCGGTTGCTGGCTCTCTGCTGGACCGGTTTTTTGCTGCTCTTCTTCACCTTCTCCACCACGCAGGAGTACTACTCCATGCCTTGCTACCCGGCGCTCGCGTTGTTGCTGGGATCGGCAATGGCCGCGGGCGGAAGCCGCGTCCGCTGGGGAACACGCGCGCTCACCATCATCACCACGCTGGCAGCGGTGACAGCGATTGCCATCCTGATTGCCGTGCGCCATGTCCCCACGCCGGGTGATATCACCACTGCCCTCAGCAAACATCCCACCGCTTACAAGCTTTCCCTGGGCCATATGGAAGATCTGACGTTGAGCTCTTTCGCTTACCTGCGTTTTCCCCTGGCACTGGCGGCAATTGCTTTCCTGATCGGCGCCCTGGGCAGTATGCAAGCAGCTGGGAAACGTGCCTTTCTCGCCCTGGCCTTGATGATGGTGATCTTCCTTCAGGCAGCGCGGCTGGCCATGGTCACGTTCGATCCATTTCTCTCTTCGCGCCCACTGGCGCAGGCCATCCTCAACGCGCCGCCAGGCACGATCATTGTCGACAGCCAGTACTACATCTACTCGTCGATTGCCTATTACACCAACCAAACCGAACTCTTGCTGAACGGACGCTGGAATAATCTGGAATATGGCTCCTACGCTCCCGGAGCTCCTGACCCGTTTATCAATGACGCTGAGTTCAAGCAGTTATGGCTCAAGCCGGCTCGCTACTACCTGGTGACCAAGTTATCTGCCACGCCGCGGCTTTCCCAACTCGTAGGCCAGGACAAGCTTCATGTAGTAGCCGCCGGTGGAGGCAAAGTCGTATACACCAATGACCCTCCTGCTAGACTTAAGGTTAGTGATACTGAGCAGGTGAATTGAGGAATACATGAAGATTGCTGTGCTTGGAGGAGATGGTTATTGTGGCTGGGCCACTGCCCTCTATCTCTCGAACCGCGGACATTCCGTTGCTATCATCGACAACTTCGTACGTCGCCTTTGGGACCACGAACTGGGCGTGCAGTCACTTACGCCGATTCGCCCGCTGACCGATCGCTTGCGCGTGTGGCAGGAATTGACGGGCAAGACGATTGAGTTGTTTGTCGGCGATGTGACCGATTACGAGTTCCTGTCTTCCACCATCAGGACCTTCGAACCCGAAGCCGTCGTTCATTTTGCCGAGCAGCGCTCCGCCCCTTACTCCATGATCGATCGCAGCCACGCGGTGAGCACCCAGGTCAACAACGTGGTGGGCACCCTGAATCTGCTTTTCGCCCTGCGCGAATTCCACCCCGATTGCCACCTGGTCAAGCTTGGCACCATGGGAGAATACGGCACACCGAACATCGACATCGAAGAGGGATACATCACCATCGAGCACAACGGTCGCAAGGATACGCTTCCCTTTCCTAAGCAGCCGGGCTCGTTCTATCACCTTTCCAAGGTGCATGACAGCCACAACATGATGTTCGCTTGCAGGATCTGGGGCACACGTGCCACCGATCTGAACCAGGGCGTAGTTTATGGAACCATGACCGATGAGGTTGCCCTGGATGAAGCACTGATTAACCGATTCGACTATGACGAAGTTTTCGGGACAGTGCTCAACCGCTTCTGTGCCCAGGCGGCTCTGGGTTATCCGCTGACGGTATACGGCAAAGGCGGGCAGACCCGTGGATTTCTGGATATCCGGGATACGGTGCGCTGTGTGGAACTTGCTTGCCTGAATCCAGCCGGTAAGGGCGAGTTTCGCGTCTTCAACCAGTTCACTGAGCACTTTTCTGTTTTAGATCTGGCTAACCTGGTGCAGAAGGTGGGCAAGCAGGCAGGACTCAAAATCGAAATCGACCATCTGCCTGATCCTCGGGTGGAAGCCGAACAGCATTACTACAACGCGAAGCATTCCAAGCTGATCGATCTGGGCCTGACGCCGCACCTCCTGTCCAATTCACTGCTGGATTCACTGATCGAAATTGCTGTGCGCTACCGCGACAGGATCGATACTGGCCTGTTTTTGCCACGAGTCAATTGGCGCAATGCCAAAAACGATCGGCGTGTTGAAAAGCCTGTTTTTGCCAAAACAGCGCAGTAATTTCAGTCAAATCGGCAGAGGGGGAGCAGTCACCCGCTCCCCTGCCTGTTTTCAGACCTCACCTCGCGGTGAAACCCTGGCGCTTCGCTATCTCCTCCATCAGGATGTGAAGGGGACTTCCACGCCCAAGCTGTTCAAAATGCTGGGCGCACCAAAAAAAAGCCCAGGGCTAGCCGGCCCTGGGCTTTCGTTTTGTGCAGCTAAACCCGCTCGGGAGCCTTCTCCGCGGCACGCAGAGCTGCTGCTGGATCAACCGGAACTAATTCGCCATTGCGAATGTAATAGTACCCGTCCCGCCAACGAATGCTGTTGCGCGTAAAGGAAGTCAGCCAAATGCAGGCAGCCAGCAAATCCCAGACTGGCAGCAGCCACAGCTTCTTGTAGATACCGGGCTGTTTCAGGCCCCATCGTCCAATCACTTCCATCATGGCAATGCGGAAAGCGAAATATGCGCTCAGATAAGCGAACGCGATCTGCGGCGTCGGCTGAACAAGAATAGCTGCCAGCGCCCAGGGTAAACCCAAAGTAAAGATCAAACCCAGATGCCCCCAGGGACGCATGATCCTCATCACGACTGTCCAGCGCAGGCGCTTCATAAACAGGTCGCGCAGGGAATGAAAGTCAGAGACGGTTTGGATCGTGTAGTTCAGCAGCTCAACTTCATAGCCTTGCTCGGCGATCAAGCGGCCAACCAGCAGGTCGTCGGCGGGGCGGTTTTCAATTGCGGCATAACCGCCAAACCCGGCAAGACGCGTACGGGTGGTGGCGATGGTCGGTCCCAGGGCAAATTTCACGCCGTCCAATTGCCTGGCAACCAGAATTCCGGCGTAAAAATCAGAGAGCATGCCGACCGATTGAATACGCTGCACAAAGGTTTTTTCTTCGCTGGGTACAGGGGCATAAAAGCATGTGACCGCCCCAACTTTAGGATCCTCCAGCCGGGAAACAATGGTGCGCAGGTAGTTTGGATTCACGCGAACGTCACTGTCGCTCATCACGACCGTTTCATACTTTGCTTCCGCCGTGAGGCGGGCAAGCTTGGCAACTTTATCGTTGGTCGCGATCCGTCCGGAGCCCATCAGGACCCTGATCTGGCAGTTAGGAAAATCACGGATAAGTCTCTGAATGGTAGGCAATGCGGGATCGGAGGAGTCCCCAACACAGAAAACAATTTCGTACTCCGGGTAGTCCTGGCGGCAAAAACTGGCAAAATTGTCGTAGGCGTCTGGATCAAGACCTCGAATCGGCTTGAGATTGCTAACCGGCGGCGTGTAGCTCGAAACACTATTTTTTGCTGCACTACGAAAAAACTGCCATGCACTGAACAGAGCGAGGGAGTAGTAGATCAGCGGGATAACAGCCATCCCCAAGATGGTGAAATGCAAAAAACTCAGGATCATTCAGCCCCTAATTTCTATTCGTTGATTATCTCTCAAGCTTCAGATGCGCCGGAGTGATCCATATCCTTACTTAAGACGGACTTAAAAGCCACGCTGTTTCAACCCGGCTCCAGGGCGGCAACACGCCATCTGTTCGTCATAGACGCATTTTTCCGAGCGGATGACAGCAGCGGCTTTGATGCCTTCGGATCAAATTTATAACCATCCTTTTTTCATAAACATAGGGAATTTCCCACAGGGAGGATTGGTATCCATACCGGCCGATAGGCGAAAATAAAGCGAAGATCCGCATATGCCTTCCGCTACCCAGCTCCGTGCCCGGATAGAAGCAGATTTGGCGCAGAGGATTCCTTCCGCGCTGACTCCTCAGCCGAAAATCATCTCCTCTGTCGCTCCAACAGGGATTCGGGAAATCGATGATTTGTTGCAGGGTGGATTTCCTACAGGCGCCATCACGGAAATTATCGGGTCGGAATGTTCAGGCCGTACATCGCTGGCGCTCAGCCTTGTCGCTGGCATGACACGGGTGAGTAAAGTGTGCGCCTGGGTTGATGTTTCTGACACCCTTCATCCCGAATCTGCAGCCGCCATGGGAGTGGATCTCGCACGACTGCTCTGGATACGCTGCGGTGCATCTCCTGAGGATGCTTTGCCCCGCTCCTCCGTGCACGGAAAGCTCATTGCGAAAAAAGATCCCAGGTTCAAATCAGTTCTTCCCCAGAATGTGGGCGCCCATCCCAGGATGGAAATCAACGGCTTGTCTACCGCAGTCAGCGATTTGCTGGGCTCCGCCGCCACCTCTCACAGCCAGGGAGAAATACCGCATAAGCAGGAGACGGTCATCGAGCCGCCTGATCTACAGGCACCATCCACGAAGTTTACGAAACCGTCTTCCCGCAAAAAGTCGTGGTCCCGCCTGGAGCAAGGACTGCGGGCAGCAGATCTACTACTGCATGCTGGCGGGTTTAGTTGCATTGTGGTCGATCTGGGCAGCCTGGCCCCGGAATATGCTTTGCGTGTTCCCCTGGCAACCTGGTTTCGCTTCCGGGCTGCAGCCGAGCGATTGCAATCGAATGTGCTGTTGCTGACCCAGCATGCCTGCTCGAGGAATAGCGCCGGCCTGGTGCTTCGCCTTGCCCATACGAGTGTGATCGACGATAAAACTATCCTCGCCGGCCTTGAACATAGGGCAGAGTTAACCCGGCAGCGCTTTGTCCCCGACAATGTATTTTCCTTACGCAAGCCGCCGCAAAATGTGTCCTCAACAACATGGCAGGCTAAAACCCCTTGGGTAGGAGAGAGATCAGGACAGAGATGAAGACGCAATATGCGTGCATCCATGTTCGTGAATTTCCCCTCCAGGCAATGCTGCGCCTGAGGCCGGAGCTGTTGTCGAAGCCCGTGGCTGTCCTCGATGGCGAACCACCTTTCGAGCAGGTATGTTCCCGCAATGATCGGGCGCTCGCATTAGGAATTACCCACGGCATGACAAAGCTCGACCTTGAGATGTTTTCTGCGGCCGTCATATTGCCGCGTGCACGAGCAGAAGAGGCAGCCGCGCGCACAGCCTTGCTTCAGTGCGCTGGGACCTTCTCTCCCCGTATAGAAGATCTCAGCAGCGGCAATATCTTTACCTGCGTGATCGATATTACCGGCACAGAAAAACTCTTTGGCTCACCTGAGGTGCTGGGCGAAAGCTTGCAAAAGAAGATCAAGGCGCTGGGCGTACAGACGTCTATCGCCATCAGCAGTAAATTTCATGCTGCCAGATGCCTGGCGTGCGGGCATTCCGGCGGGGAAATACGCGTGATTCCTCAAGGTAAAGAAGCCGCCGCATTAGCCTCCTTGCCGCTATCGGTTCTAGCCCTCTCTCCCCAGCATGAGGAAACTTTCGCCATGTGGGGCATTGCCTCCCTCGGAGACCTGGGAAAGCTGTCGGAGACGGAATTGATCACACGGCTTGGCCAGGCAGGCAAAGAGCTGCGTCTGATGGCACGCGGAGAATCTCCCCATTTGTTCGCGCCTATTGAGGAGAGTTTTCTACTCCTGGAGCAAATGGAACTGGATTCTCCAGTGGAACTGCTCGACTCTTTGCTTTTTATTTTGCGTGTAATGCTCGATCAGCTTATCGTGCGCGCCCAGTCCAGCATTCTGGCGCTTGCGGAAATCACTCTCACTCTGAACCTCGAAGGCGGCATATCCCATGCGCGTACGGTGCGCCCGGCGCTTCCCAATAACGATCTGCAACTGTGGTTAAAGCTTATTCACCTGGATCTGCAGGCCCATCCTCCTCAGGCTGCTATCACGTCGCTCAGTTTAAATGCACAACCGGGCAGCACCAGCAAAATGCAGCTTGGCTTATTTTCACCCCAACAACCCGAGTCCATGCAGCTCGACGTAACGCTTGCCCGAATTCGCAGTATTGTCGGCGATGGCCGCGTGGGCAAGGCAGTGCTCAACGATACCCATCGCCCCGACGCCTTTAGCATGGAACCATTTGTTCTACCGCCTGCGTATGCAAGCCAATCAGGACCGCAAACCAGACGTGTTGCACTACGGCAAATAAGACCGCCGGAAGCTGTCGCTGTCACCCTGCTTAATCGGCAGCCGAATACCTTCATCTTCCGCGAAAGACAATACTTCGTTGAGCATGCCTACGGCCCCTGGGCTTCCTCGGGTGACTGGTGGAACCCCACTCTCTGGTCTGTCGAACAATGGGACCTGGTCGCCAGGGGGACTGACACGGCCAGCCCTGGGGCCAGCCCTGGGGCCAGACTTGGTACGCGGCTCTGCTGCTGTCTGACACAGGACCTGATAGCGGATCGCTGGCAACTTGAGGCACTTTATGACTGAACGCTACCTTGAGATGCATGCCGCCAGCGCATTCAGCTTTCTCGAAGGCGCCTCGTTGCCGGAGGATCTTATTCAGCGGGCTGCCGAGCTTAATATGCCGGCTATCGCATTGCTGGACCGAAATGGACTTTACGGGGCGGCAAGGTTTCATACCCTGGCCCGTAAGCACGGGATACGTGCCCACATCGGGGCAGAAATAGCGGTGTCCTGTCTCGGCGCGCGTCTCACTCCGGCCCCCTGGCTGCCCCATCAGCATGCGCCCGAACCCGCGCGGCTTCCCTTGCTGTGCACTTCCCGCACCGGCTACCAGAACCTTTGCCGGCTGATTACCAGGTTCAAGATGCGGGAGAAAACCAAGGGCGAAGGCGCGGCAACTTTTCAGGATCTGCAACAGTATTCATCCGGAATGATCTGCATGACCGGCGGCGAAGAAGGCCCGCTTGCCGCGGCGCTGATGCGCGGCGGAGAATCAGAAGCCGTCAGAGTTACGGAAAAACTTGTCGGAATCTTTGGACAGAATAATGTTTATATCGAGCTTCAGCGTCATGGCGAGCGCGAAGAGGAATGGCGCAACCAGGCTGCCATTCGCATTGCACATGGCCTGCATTTGCCCCTGTTGGCAACCAACGGTGTGCGTTATGCAACCGCTGCTGAACGGGAAATTCTGGATATATTTACCACCATACGCCACCATACCGATCTCGATCGTGCAGGGCGGCTGCTCTCGACCAATCAGCAACGCCATGTGCGCAGCGCGCGGGAGATGACGGCCCGCTTCGCAGACCTGCCCCAGGCCATCACCAACACCATCGCATTATCAGAACGGCTGGAATTTGAGCTGCACGATCTGGGCTATGAATTTCCCCGCTACCCGGTGCCCGATGGAGAGACGATGGACAGCTTTTTGCGCCGTCGTACCGGCGAAGGCGTAAACAAGCGCTATGCTTCCGGGCAAAACAAAAAATTACTGGAACGCGCGAAAAAGCAGGTGGAGCGTGAGCTGGCCTTAATTGAAAAACTTGGCTTTGCCGGCTATTTTCTGATTGTTTGGGATCTGATTGAGTTTTGCAAGCGTAACGGCATCCTGGTCCAGGGCCGCGGGAGCGCTGCCAATTCCGCTGTCTGCTATGCCTTGGAAATCACCGCTGTCGACCCGATCGGCATGGAATTGCTCTTCGAGCGCTTTCTGAGCGAGAGTCGGGGGGAATGGCCGGACATTGACTTGGACCTGCCGTCGGGAGACAAGCGTGAGCTGGCCTTACAGTACATCTATCAGCGATATGGAGAGCTTGGCGCGGCGATGACCGCCAACGTAATTACCTACCGCGGGAAATCAGCAGCGCGTGAGGTAGGCAAGTCCATGGGTTTCGATGTTGAGACCCTGGGCCGGCTCACCAGCCTGGTCTCACAGTGGGAATGGAAGGGGAACAACGACACTCTCGAACACTCCTTTCATCATGCCGGCTTCGACATCAGGCATTCTCATATACACAAATATCTCGAGCTTTGCATGCGCTTACAGGACCTTCCGCGGCATCTTGGCCAGCACTCCGGCGGCATGGTGATATGCCAAGGCCAATTGGATCATGTGGTCCCCCTGGAACGCGCCTCTATGCCCGGCCGCACCGTCGTCCAATGGGATAAAGAGGATTGTGCCGACCTCGGCATCATCAAAGTTGACCTGCTTGGTCTGGGCATGATGGCGGTCATTCAGGATTGCCTTGTCCTGGTGCCGCGGCACTACAACACGCCGGTTGATCTCGCACAGCTCCCGCAAGACGCCGTAGTTTACGAGACTCTGCAGCGCGCCGATACAGTCGGTATGTTTCAGGTGGAAAGCCGGGCGCAGATGGCTTCTTTGCCCCGCAATCACCCGGAAAAATTCTATGACCTTGTCGTGCAGGTGGCCATTATCCGGCCAGGGCCTATCGTGGGCAAGATGATGCATCCCTATATGAGGCGGCGGCAAAATAAGGAAGCTGTCACTTATCCCCATGCTTCGCTCGAACCGGTACTCAAACGAACCCTGGGCGTGCCTTTGTTCCAGGAACAGCTACTGCGTATGGCCATGACGGTAGCGGATTTCTCCGGCGCTGAAGCAGAAGAATTGCGGCGTGCCGTCGGTATGCGCCGCTCCTGGAAGCGCATGGAGCAGCTGGAAGAAAAACTACGCAGTGGCATGACAAAGAATGGCCTGGATGCCGCGACGCAGGACACTATCATTCAAAACATCACTTCCTTTGCCCTTTATGGCTTTCCTGAATCCCATGCCGCCAGCTTTGCCTTGATTGCCTACGCATCCGCATATTTCAAAGTGCATTACTTGGCTGCCTTCACCTGTGCGATTCTCAACAATCAACCCATGGGGTTTTACATGCCGGCCGTGCTGGTTAAGGATGCGCAACGTCATGGCCTGCGTATACGTCCTATCGATGTGCAGCAATCGCAGTGGCTATGCACGATTGAGCACGAAAGCAATGGCGAGCTTTCCTTGCGTCTGGGCTTGATGTATGCTCGCGGACTTCGCCAGGAAGCCGGGGATGCCATCGTAGCATCGCGCGGGCATATGTTCCGCTCGGCCGAAGATCTCACCGAGCGAGTGCCTTTGCTGCAGCGTAAAGAAGTCACGCTGCTGGCGCGAATTGGCGCGCTGAATCGTCTTGATGGCATAGGTCACCGTCGCGATGCCGTTTGGCAGGTCGAAGAAGCCATCAGGCCGGTCGGGCCTTTACTGAAAGGTCAACGTGGACATCATGCGTCGTCGCCCCTGCGCCAGATGACTACCGATGAACGGTTGAGTGAGGACTATTCAGGTACAGGTTTGACCGTAGGAAAGCATCCCCTGCACTACCGCCGCCAGGAGCTGAGGGCGATGAAAGTACTCACCTCTTCAGAGTTAAGAGAATATCGGGATGGAGAATATGTGCGCGCGGCCGGCTGTGTCATTGCCCGTCAGAGGCCAGGTACCGCCAAAGGATTTATTTTTCTCTCCATGGAAGATGAGACAGGCATTGCCAATGTCATCGTCACTCCCGACCTATATGAGCGGGAACGCCTGGTCGTATCGCGCAGTAAATTCGTTTTGGTCGAAGGCTCGCTGCAGAATCAGGACAGTGTCGTCCATATCAAGGCAAAACGTATTCAGCCGCTATCGTTTACTGACCTCGAAGTACGCTCCCATGATTTCCACTGAAGCATCTATCGTATTCTCGTGCATTCTCGTGCATTCTCGTGTATTCTCCCAATATGCCCTTAAAAACGATCACGTTTCGTTTGCCTGAAGAGAAGCTCCGGGCCCTTGATTCGGTTGCGGAAGTACACCAGCGGGACAGAAGCTTTGTAATCAACGAAGCGGTCGCTCAGTATTTATCGCTTCACGAGTATCACCGTTCGCTGATCGAAGAAGGAGTACGTCAGGACGATGCAGGGGACGTGGTCGATCACGAAACCGTGCTAAAGATGATGGCGGACTTGATTAATAAACCTCAGAAACGACGTTGAAACAAATACGCTGGACCACGCAAGCCACCAAACAACTTGTGGCCGCATACGATTT
>JBARKD010000809.1:0-10253 GCA_049800615.1 Acidobacteriaceae bacterium
CCTCAACCCAGTCAATGCCGTTGTGGCTGCCGAGTCCCAGGACCATGCGCGGATCATGTGCGGAGAGAAAGCTGCCGCCGGCTGCTTTTGTCCGGGTACGCGTCATGTCTCCGGCCTGGTACATGACCCGGGCGCCCACCCCGTCTGGATTGCACTTGCGGCCGATGAGCTTTATGCCTAACCAGTGATTGCCTGCCGGGTTCTTGTTTCTAAGAAGCACGGGCGCGCTGTCGTTCACCGAAATCAGCACATCGACGGCCCCGTCGTTATCGAAGTCGCCGGTAGCCAGGCCTCGCGCGGCGAACCTCCTCGCAAATCCCGTCCCACCCTCGGCGCTTACATTGCGAAAGCGGCTGCCTTCGTTATGAAAAAGCAGGAGTGGCTCTTTGTAAGTTACGAAGTGCGATTCCCGGTCGATCAGATCGTCAGGAAACCCATTGGCCAGAATCAAATCAATATCGCCGTCATTGTCGTAGTCGAAGAGTTTCAAGCCCCAACCGCTCATCCAGCGAGTTGCGTTGCCTATCCCAAGCGCCGTGGCAACGTCGTCGAAGGTGCCATCGTGGCGGTTGCGGTAGAGCGAGAACAGTTCCTCGTTGATGTTGGCGACGAATAGGTCTGTCCAGCCGTCGCGATCGATATCCGCTGCGTCGACGCCCATACCCGATCGCGTGGCTCCGTCGCCGGCATACGCAACATTTGCCGTGAGGCCAGTCTCTTCGAATTTGCCGCCGCGATTCATAAAAAGAAAATCGCCGACGGTATCGTTGGCGACGAACAGATCCATGCGGCCATCGTTATCCAGATCGGCGGCAACACAGCCCCAGGCCTTGCCCAGAGACTTCGCAATTCCGGTCTCCCGGCTCACGTCGCTGAAGGTGCCGTCGCCGTTGTTATGCAGGAGCCAGCTGGGGCGGGGCTTAAAGGGGCGTGGAATGCAATAGTGGCGCGTTCCGTCGGGATCGACCGGGCACCCCACGGCCTTATCGAATTCACAAAACTGGCAGACGAAGAGGTCGAGACGGCCATCGTTGTCGTAGTCGAACCACAGGGCGCTCGTGCTCCAACCGGAGAGGCCAACACCGGCATGATCGGTTACATCGGTAAAAGTGCCATCGCCATTGTTGCGGTAAAGGATGTTGCGCCCGACCTGGGTGACGTACAGATCGGGAAGTCCGTCGCCGTTGTAATCACCGACGGCCACGCCCATGCCATAGCCGCCACCCGCAACGCCGGCCTTTTCTGTTACGTCGGTGAAGGTGCCGTCGCGATTGTTACGATAGAGCGCGTTGCGGATAGGACGGGTCGGACGATAAAAGTCGCACTTACCGCTGTTCACAAGGTAAATATCCATCCACCCGTCATTGTCGTAATCGAGAAAAGCGCAGCCCGCTCCGCTGCTTTCCGGCAGATATTTCATCCGCGACTTTCCCGCCGTGTGCGACCAATGAATACCGCTGCTGCCGGCAGAGACTTCTTCGAAGAGATCGGCGGATAAAGGCGCCGCCCAGGTAAAAGCGCGCGTGCATGAGCTGGCGCCGGCCAGGGCCGCCAGCTGCCGCATAACAGCTCGCCGGGATATGAAGATTCGATTCTTATCCATGGGCCTCGAAACTATTACCAGGGCTGCGAGCCGGTGGGTCATCTGTACCATCGCAAATGAGGTCACCTACCCTATTGTCTGCTTCTCCCATCGCAAATTAACCTCACCGCCGTGAGAGTGTCAGAACTTTACCCGCCGTGTAACCGTTTGCACCCCCGTACAGCATAACTAAACAATACAGTTTCACCCACGTTGAAAAGCTTTTTGGAGGTTGGCTATGAGGCAGAAAAAAGGGTTCGGAGAGTTCTTCCGAGGTGTGTGCAGCCGGGCAGGCAAAATCCTGCCCTTGGCAACTGCCGCCCTCGTGCTTCTGTTGAGCATCGTCCCCGGAAGCGCACAGAGTACAACCAGCGCTGTGAATGGCACCGTGACCGACAGCACCGGCGCCGTGGTGACTGGGGCCACAATCACGGTCACCAATTCGGCCACCGGGGTGGCCTATTCGGCAACCAGCGATAACCTGGGAGCGTACCACGTCACCCAACTGCCGCCCGGCACCTACACGTTAACGGTTACAAAAACCGGATTCGAGACCAAAAACATCAGTTCCTTCAATCTCTTTGTTGATCAGCAGTTTCAACAAAACCTGGCTCTGTCCGTGGGCCAGGCCACCGAGAGCGTATCGGTTTCTGCGGATGCACTTCTCATAGACACGCAAACCTCGAACCAGGGGCAGGTCATCGAAAATCAGCAAATCGAGAATATGCCGCTCAATGGCCGTGACGTTCTTCAGTTGGCACAGCTATCGGCGGGCGTCACGCCGGTCACACAGGGAATGAGTTCGCCCGCTTCGCAATGGACCGGCACGACCACAGTCGCCCTCATAATCGGCGGGTTAAGGGAGGATGACAACAGCTATCTCTATGACGGAATCGAAACGCGCAACGCGTGGTATGGCGCCGCGGGTCTGTTGCCCTCTCCGGATTTCGTGCAGGTGTTCAAGGTCGAGCAGTCTGGTGCCCCGGCGCAGTTTGGTAACGGCGCTGCGTTTGTGAGCGTAGTGACACGCTCGGGCACGAACCAGTTTCACGGTGCCGCCTACGAATATCTGCGCAATAACGACCTGGATGCGCGCAACTATTTCGACCAGGGTGCGGCGCCCCCGTTTCACCAGAATCAGTTCGGCGCCGCGTTCGGCGGTCCCCTCAAGAGAAACAAGATGTTTTTCTTCGTCAACTACGAAGGTTTCCGCCAAATCTCACCCGTGGACGTATACGCCAACGTGCCCAACGCAGCGCAGCTCGCCGGCAACTTCAGCGCCGATAAAACTCAACTGGTCAACCCGTTTAATATCGTGAACGGCGTTTACCAGCCATTTCCCGGCAACCAGATCCCGTCGAGCTTGTTCAACGCAACCTCGCAGAAGGTGCTGGCCTACTACCCCGCGGCCAACGGCAGCTACGCCAGCGGCCAAAACTACCACTATCTCAGCGGCACAACCGACAACTGGGATCAGGAAAATTTTCGCTGGGATTACAACATCTCGAACAACGATACGATCTTTGCCCGTTTTACCAATCAGAACCAGACAACCAGCGTGACCGATATCACCCCATCGCGGGAAATCATCTATCCATCAGCCCCTAAAAACCTGGCCGTTGGCTGGACGCATGTCTTCTCACCCAGGCTCATCAATAATTTCCGATATGGTTGGTCGCACACCGCCGTCGGCGAACAGCGCGCGGACGGCTATGATTCTTCCAAATCAAATCCGCTCGGCTTGATCGGAGAGGTCGATCAACCCGGATCGTATGGCCCGCCTTCCTTCTCCGTAACCAACTACGCGAACCCCGGATCCACCGAAGGCACCGACATCGTCCGCGAAGGTATGAATATGTTTACGGAGTCTTTGCAATATCAAAAAGGGCGGCATCAGATAACAGGGGGACTCGACATTCGTTATTCCCCCATATTCATGTATGAAGACTGGGCGGCAACCAACATCTCTTTCAATGGGTCCTACACAGGCGATCCGGTAGCCGACTTGCTCCTCGGCGTCCCCAACAACGGGTTCACTGCGATCGGTGATCCCACCTTGAATTTGCGCATGTGGTATCAGTCCTACTACGTAAGCGACAACTACAAGGTTGGTAAGGATCTGACACTGACGGCGGGCGCCCGATGGGAGCACACTAAGCAGCCGACAGATACCAGGAACCGTGTCGGCAGCTTTGACCTCGCTACCAATGAAGATCTCTCCTATCCCGATACCAACCGGCTCGGCCTGACCCGTGCCATGGTGAAGCCGGTTTATACCAACTTCTCACCACGCCTGGGTTTCAACTGGGTCCCCTTCGGTAAGGCGAATACCGACATTAAGGGCGGTTTCGGCATTTTCTTCCTGCAACCCAACATCAACCAGTACGAGGTTATGGTTGATACAACAAAGTTTTACCTGATCCAGAGCTATGGCAACGCACCTGTCGGCAACACCCTCAACTACACCCTTAACCAACTGTTTGGTCCTACTGTGCCGGGCGGCGGTCCGACTGCGTCCTTCATTCAACCGAATGGGATGACTCCGTATAGCTATGAATGGAACCTCTCGATTGCCCGTACCATAAGAGACTGGGTCTTTGAAGCTGCCTATATTGGCAATGCAGCGCATCACTACGAAGAGCGGCCAAACATCGATCCCGAAAATCCCGACGGCACCTATCCCCTGCCCGGATGGAACGGCGTACAAGAGAATACGAACTCCGGCAGCTCCTTTTATAGCGGCCTCGTTGCCCGCGCAGAGAAGCGATACAGCTCAGGTTTCTCGTTACTGGGCTCGTACACGTTTTCCAAGTGCCTGGGCTGGCCCTGGCAGGATGTCTTCTCCTGGCATCCGCTCAACATGCGGCTCGATCGCGGCCACTGCCAGGAAGACATCAACCATGTCTTCACGGCAAACTCGATCTATGAACTGCCTTTCGGCAGAGGAAAGGCATTTGCCAATTCGAGCGGGCTGCTGGACGCCTTTGTCGGCGGTTGGAAAGTTGCCGCGATTGCCTCTTTCCACTCGGGCATCTGGACGACCCTGGGAAGCAGCCAGTCTCTCGGCATTTTCGTCAACGCGCTCCCCAACGTCGTCGGTCCGGTGAATGATTCGAATCTGCACGGTGGTCTTGGCAGGAACGGAAAACTCGGCCCGTACTTCAACACGCAAAATGTCGTCCCCGTGACGGATGTGGGCATCCAGGGCAATTCATCGGTGCAAAGCGTCGCCAATCCTGGCTATTCCGATTTCGACATCTCCGGGCATAAAACCTGGCAAATAGCCGAGCGCTATAACCTTACCTTTTCGGCGGATTTCTTCAATGCCTTCAACCGCGTCAACTTCTACAATCTCGACACAGGGGTGAATGACAGCAAGTTCGGCTATGTGCAGAATGCCAACCCGGCACGCGAAATCCAATTCGGCCTGCGCTTCTCATTCTAGCTGTTCCTTTTGCTGGCCTGCCTCGTGGCCGGCAAAAGCGATCATGGCTGCTGCTGTGAGTCTGGCTATGGCCACGGGAGGAAAGGCCACAAACGGGCAAACCTCAGCGCACGGCGGCAGCCAGGTTCCTTCTCCGTCATCTCTGCACAGGATTTGCCCATCCGGTGCAGATTTAGAAGAAACGTTGGGTCGTGCCAGCTCGCTCATGCAACAGGGAAGTTTTTCGCAGGCTGCGGAAACCCTGGCGCCAGTCGCCGAAGGCCTTTGTGACCCTCGTGTGAGCCTGTTGCTCGCGGGCGCGTGGGAAGAAAGTGGTGATCCCGCGAAGGCGCAGCAAACATTGCAGACCGCTCATGCCGCGTGGCCGGTCAACAACAGTATCGCGGCCTCGCTCGCCCGCGAATACCTGGGCAGCCGCCAGGATGATCAGGCGGCCGAAGCACTGAAGCACTTTGCGCCAACGGCGGGCACCCCGCTGCAGGAAGAGGAAGTAGCCGCTACGGCTTTCCTTGCCACCCATCAACTCACGCGCGCGCAGTTCGTTGCTCAGGCGGCTTACAAAAACCATCCGTCCGTGCAGTCTCTGCTGCTGCTGGCAAACGTGATGCAGCTCGAAGGCAAATTTAAAGACACTGTGGCCCTGCTGGGAGCAAAACGGGCAACCTACTCGGACTCGGCGCCATTCCTCATCACGCTGGCCGAGAGCGAATACGACTCGATCCTCTACGATGCAGCGCGCGATGACCTCGAGCGTGCCATCCGGCTTGACGGCAGCTCGTACCAGGCGCATTTTCTCCTGGGAAATGCTTTGATCAAATTGGGCAAATTGGACGAAAGCATTGCCGAATACCGCACCTCGATTGATCTCTCTCCGCAACAACCACGCACTTACTACCAGCTTGCGCTCGCCTTGCAGGCCACGCAGGATTCAGCCGGTGCCGAGGAGCAGTTGACCAGGGCCCTTGCCCTTGACGGTCATTACGCACCGGCCCTGATCGAGATGGGCAAGATCCTGCTCAACCAGAATCGCCCTTCGGAGGCCGTGGCACAGCTTGATCGGGCGGTAGCCGATAACCCAAATTCCGAGCAAGCCTATTTTCTCCTGGCCAAGGCGTACACCCAACTGGGCGACAAAGAGAAAAGCCAGCAAATGGCAAAGCGCATGGTCGAAGTCAGGGATGCGAACTGGAAAGGCGCCGGGAAGGCTCAAGCGCCGTAGCGGCGCAACACCCGAATTCGTGAACCCGTGAAGGCCTGGAAACCTATACTGGACACCTATATTCGTGAGCGCCGTCGGCGCGGCATGAACGCTGTGTCCGCGCCACGAATGCAGTCTATAAGGGGTCGCGGCCTTCCGCAACAAGCTCGGTGTCCCTAGAGCAGTTTAGGTTTTTGGAGCAGTTTAGGTTTTGGATCAGTTTAGGTTTTCAAACTGTAGCCAGCTTTAATTTCCTCTCCGGGCTTTCCCCAACCATTGACGGTAACCCGTCGCATGCCTTTTCCCAGCCAAGTGCAACGGGCTATTCACCCTCTCCACAGGGGCGCGAGACCTCTTCCGCAACAGTAAGGTTTCTGTAAAGTTTGTGTTGACAACTTTATTTTGGCCTGCCTATAGTTCGGTCCGTTGTTAGGGCAAGTGAGGTGGAATACCCAACGCACATTTCTTGGAGAATGTGAATGCAAAACTTGAGTCGATCGGATCGTCCAGGGAGAGACTTCCGCTGTGTCACGCTCAGGCTTGCTGAGCGAGTTCTGGCCGGCTTGGCGTTGGTTGCTCTGTTCACCTGCGTGCAGTCCGTCTTTGCACAGGCGGTCAACGGCTCGTTTCACGGAACAGTTACAGATCCGACAGGCGCTGTCATTTCAGGCGCGAAGGTCGAAATAAGGAACCTCAGCAACGGCGCCACCAGAGATGCGACCACAGATGCCAAGGGCTTCTACACGGTTACCGACTTGCCCCCCGCACACTACTCCGTAAAGGTCACGTCGAGGGGGTTCGAGACATTATCGCGGCCCGATGTGGAATTGCAGGTAAGCCAGGACGCGGAAGTCAACAATGTGCTCACGGTCGGGCAGGCGACCGAAGTTGTGGAGGTCACCGCTGCTCCCCCGATGCTGACAACGACCGGTTCGACGTTAGGTCAAGTGATTGGAAACAAAGAAGCCGTCGAACTTCCCCTGAACGGACGGCAGTTTACACAATTGATTCTTCTGACGCCGGGGGCCGCGCCCATAGAAGGCGGGCAGCAAAATGGCTTTTCCATTCATATCGCCGGAGGTGGTATCTCACCCGCAGTGAATGGGCAGAACGGTGGCCAGGACAGCTTCACGCTCGACGGAGTAATTAACAATCATCCGTATATTCAGGTCTACGTGATCGCTCCACCGCCCGATGCCCTGGAGGAATTCAAGACACAAAATCACATCTCCGACGCACAATTCAGCTTCTCTTCGGGCGCCAATGTGAATATCGTGACCAAGACCGGAACGGACCATCTCCATGGCAGTGTCTGGGAGTTCGCCCGCAATGATGTTCTAAACTCGGCAAACTATATCGACAATTACACCGGAACTCCGAAGCCGTCTTACACCCAGAACCAATATGGCTTCACGGCCGGAGGCCCGGTGATCATTCCGAAGATTTTTAACGGGATTCGAAACAATACTCACTGGTTCGGTTACTGGGAGGGGTTTAAGAGCGACCAGGGCATCACTGCGTTGGCGGGTAACCCGATCGCAAGCGAGATGGCCGGTGATTTCTCCGATCTGCTCACGGGCCAGCAGGCGACAAATGCAACCGGCGCGCCGGCCTACGATGCGCTCGGCAGACCCATTATGGTAGGCCAACTTTACAATCCGTACACCACGCGGACGGTCAACGGTCAGCTGGTCCGCGACCCGATTCCCAATAACAACATACCCTCAGTCATGGCGCTCAATGCGGTTGCCCAAACCTACTTGAAAGCGACGTATTATGCGCCTAATTACGGCCCTGGGGGAAACAGTTTTCCCAACTACAGCTATGTCGGCCACACCACCATTAACTCCAACCAATTCGGTACAATTTTCGACCACGTTTTCCATAACAACGACACGGCTTTTGCAAAGTTCTATTATTCGCAACCTGACGAGATAGAACCTACCTCGCAGAAATATGGTGCAATTTCGAATTTAAACCATGCCAAGATGATCACGTCGGGCTACACGCATCTGTTTAGTCCAAGCTTGCTGACGTCTGCACGTTTCGGCTATACGTGGATGCACTATGGCCTGGTTTGGGAACCCGCCGGGCAAGCTTTGATAACTGCGGTCAACTCGGCTGCCTTTCTACCGATCAAGGATTCTATCCCCCTAATTCCCGAATTCACGATTGCTCCTCGAACTTTTACTGGGAGCAGTCAATTCGCCGTGCCCGAGGGGCCGATGCGGATCTATCAGTTCAATGACGATGTGGAGAAAACCAAAGGTTCCCATTCCATACAAGTCGGGTTCTTGTGGCTGCACACTCACGCCTTCGACGACGGTTTTGGAGGTTCCTTCGGTTTTGATCAATACCCAACTAGCGCGCTGACTACAGGGGACGCCAACGTGGCCTCAACCGGGGACGGACTGGCCAGTATGCTCTTGGACCTTCCTTCTACTTTCAATGTATTCACCGGGATCACGCACGCGGACTTTAAGAATTTCTGGCTCGGCGGCTATGTTCAGGACAAATGGCAAGCGTCTAAAAAGTTGAATATACAAGTTGGTATTCGCTGGGACTTCCAGGCGCCTCCACACTACAAAGACAACATTTTCTCGATGTGGAATACCGGGTGCCCCTTCGGCACGTACAACACTCCTGAGTCGCTGCATGCGATCCAGGAACAATGCCTGCTGATGCCGTATGTGTATACCCCCGCGGCGACGCCCACTAACCCCAACCCGCTTACATGGCCGGTCCCGAATATACGGTCTACCATATTCGCGCCGCAATACAATGGATGGCAGCCACGACTGGGAATCGCCTACTCCCTGGATTCAAAGACGGTGATTCGGGCTGGATTCAATGTCTTCGACGATCACAACGCTTTCACCAAAGATGCGCAGGATGCTCGAGGCAGCTGGCCGGCTGGAGGACAAACGATACCTTCCGGCCTGAACCGACAGGTCCCGAGTGTCTTCCTGGACAATCCTCCTTCTGCCGCATCTTTTCTGGAAGGTGGAACTCCAGTCTTCGGCCGCGCCGGGGATCCTAACAGCAAGATCCCTTATTCCTTGCAATATAATTTGGGCGGTCAACGGGAGCTCACTAATAGCACCACGCTGCAGGTTACTTACGTGGGTTCTGTGAGCCGGCGCTTGTGGGGAACAGTTGGTTACAATGCGCCCCTTCCCCAAAATATGGGGCCCAATGCGCAACCGGCTGGGGAGCCCTTTCCCTTCATCAATGGCACGATTCAAGGGGACGAGAATAAGTTCTGGGGAAATTACAACGCAATACAAGGCCAGCTTCAGAGGCGCTTTGCCCAAGGCCTCCAGTTCATGGCGTCCTACACGTTTTCCAAGTGCCTCAATGTAGATGGGGGAGAGTTCGACTCGTACCCGCAGAACACCTACGATATCGCTGCCGATTATGGACCATGTCAGCAGAATTTCCCTCACTTATTTGTCTTTAGTGGGATCTATACATTGCCTTTCGGGCGAGGCCAGCAGTTTGGCTCGGGGGTCGGGAAGGGGATGAACTACCTCATCGGCGGGTGGAACATCGGCGATATAACTCAAATCCATAGCGGGGTCGATTTTGTCGCCGGCGTCAGTGCCGATAATGCGAACACTGGGACCAACCAACGGGCCAACTATGTGCCTGGTTGTAAACTTAAGCCGTCCGGCTTCCATCAGACTGTGAACGAGTGGTACAACTCCGCATGCTTCGTCGTTCCTCCTGAATACACATTTGGCAACACGGAACGCAATGGTTTCCGCGGGCCCGATTATAACGATTTCGATATTTCGGTGTTTAAGAATTTCAATTTCACTGAGTCGACGTATCTGCAGTTTCGCGCCGAAAGCTACAATACTTTCAATCGGGTAAATTTCTCTCCACCGGGCGGCAGTGCCACGGGCTCGTCGGCCCAGATCGGTGGGACCGTGACGACGAACGTTGACAGCAACACTTTTATGAAAATTACCTCTGCCGCCCCGGCAAGGCAAATTCAATTTGCTATGAAGTTCGTTTTCTAGCAG
>JBARKD010000810.1:0-4044 GCA_049800615.1 Acidobacteriaceae bacterium
CATTTGCAGGACTTCGCGTTGGCGGCCGGTGAGCTGCTTCGGCGCCTCCGCCGTGGGATTCCGGCCGAACATGTTTTCGATACTGCGGCCGATCTCCGGGGTCACGTAGGAGATTCCTCTCGCCGCGTCATGAATGGCCTGCAACAGCTCGGTGGGCCGGGACGTTTTGAGCAGGTAAGCCGCGGCACCTGCACGAAAGGCTTCGGCCGCGATATAGGCATCGGTTTCCATGGTCAGGAAAATCAGTTTTATGTGGGGCTTTCGTTTCCTCAACTCTCGCGCGGCGTCGAGGCCGTTCAGCAATGGCATGCCGATATCCAGGACCACGACGTCTGGATTGAGCTCATCGGCGGCTTTCAGCAGGGCACGGCCGTCTTCGACGCTGCCCAGCACTTCGTAATGGGGCTCCAGCAATTTCGCGAGTCCCGCGCAAACGATCGTGTGATCATCGGCCAACAAGATACGTAATTTTCCCATTTCATCCTCCCACTAAGGTTCAAGGGCTTTCGGCAGCAGATTCCGAAGCCTTCATTTCTGCACCCAAGGGCACGCGGACCAGAATCTTTGTCCCAAGCTTCTCTGTCGACTTGATGGTCAAGATGCCGTGGACCTGATGTACACGCTCCTGCATGCTGACGAGTCCTAATCCCTTCTCCTGCAGTGCTGCTTCTACGTCGAACCCAGTGCCATCGTCACTCACGTCAAGCTGAATCTCATCCGCCGTGCCTCGCAGATTCACGAAGAACTGCCTTACGCCGCTATGTTTTAGAGCATTTTGCAGGGCTTCCTGTGTGACTCGAAACAGGGAAAGGGAAATATCCCGGGGCAAAAAGCTTGGGACGTTCTCTTCGTTGAACTGGATAACAGCGTCGTACTGCTGGCAGAACTCGCGGCAGAAGCTTCTGATAGCGGCTACGACACCGAGATACTCCAGCTTGGACGAATGGAGCTTGTGCGATAGCGCCTGAACATCTCCAGCGATTTCGGCACAATGTTGCCGAATCTCTTCAATTTTTGGATTCGGGGAGCTATTCGAACCGTTGGAACCCCGGACCGCTTGTTCCAGTTCCATCGAGAGGAGCGCGAGCCTTTGGCAGATGTCGTCATGAAGTTCTCTGGCGATCCGGACGCGCTCTTCTTCCTGAGCTTCGATCAATTTGCCACCGATATTCTGTAGCGCTTCCTGTGCGAGTTTCTGGTCTGAGATGTCCACTGCCGAGCCAATAAACCCGGTGAATGAACCATCGCTGTGAATGCGTGGCGCAGCAATATCCAGCATCCATCGGTAAACTCCATCTTGCCGACGAAGCCTATATTCTTTGGAAAACCCTTCCCGCCGGTTGAGTGCCAGTGCGTTTGCCTTCAGTACACCCTGCACGTCCTCAGGGTGTATGAACGCCGTCCATACGTCCCCCAGGCCCGTCGCCGGATCACGGCCGGTAAAGTGAATTCGCCTCTCGTTTAAGTAGGTCACCTCGCCTTTCTCGTCGCACATCCAGACCAGCGCGGGTGTTGTATCTGCCATGAGGCGGAAGCGTTTCTCGCTTTCCAGCAGTCTGAGTTCACTCTTTCGTTCCCGCGCTCGCCGTAACAGCAATCCGACGATCATCAATGCCTCAAGGAGTATGAGTCCGAGGGCGGCGTACAAAACCTTGCGGTCAGCAGAGGTATGCAAAACCAGGCCATTGTCGAGGTTCCACGTCTCGGCGGCATGGCAGAGATGGGCCGAAGCAGCCAGGAAGAAAACGCAAAGCAGCAAAGACCAGCGTGGCCCGAGACACCTCGTGCCGGGGAGGCGGCAGTACCGACTGAGGCCCGCGACAACGGCTGCTTTCTCTTGCATAAGCCACTCGATAGCGAAGACACGATCGCCGGCGCTTGTCGTTCGCCCGGAGATGGTCCTGAGCAGCTTTAAGGTAATCCGCCGACCCCCTGCTACGTACCTAGCATTATTAGTAGCGGACAGAGGGAAAATATCGGGGTCTGGGAGATTGCTGACCGTACAAACGGTGACCGGTGTACGACTCTCCGTGAGGCCGTCACGGAAACAGCCTGCGTTTGTTGCAAAGTGGTAAACTTCAGGCCGTCCTGTTGCCCATGGGTCGGCGACTGTGGAAAGGTCATCTGCGTTTTAAATGGTTGCACTGTCACAAGAGACAGTATCCGCTCTGACCAACAGACCTTATGCTGTGTGGATTGCCGGGCCAACCGCTTATAGCTCGGCTTTCGAGCGAACCCAATCGGCATGGTGGGCCGCGGTTGACCCTCATTTATCTATGGAGGACGAGAGATGAAGAAACAAAATGCAGCGTGGATCCTGGTGGTGGCGTTGCTGGTTTGTGTCCCTGGCGCGCTGGCCCAGGATAACGCGGAAACCGGTAAGCCGGCGGCCATCTCACCGAGCTCCGATCCACAAAACATCCAGGCGTATATTGAGCTGCTGCGGGCCAACGTGCGGCAGCAGAAAGCCGAAATGATGGGCTCAGTAATGCAGCTAAGCGCCGCCGACGCTGCAAAATTCTGGCCTATCTACGAACAGTACGACAAGGAATTGGCTAAACTGAACGACCAAAGAGTGGCTAATATCCAAGAATATGCGAACGCCTACGACAGCATGACGGATGAAAAGGCGGACGAGCTGATTCAGAAAGCGCTGTCATATCGCAAGCAGCGATCTGAGCTTTTGGCGAAGTCTTACGAGAGTGTGAAACAGGCACTGGGTGGAATTACGGCAGCCCGCTTTGTCCAGGTCGAGGACCAATTGCTGTTGATTATCGACCTCCAAATCGATTCTTCCCTGCCGGTCGTTGGGCAGAGCTCATAAGTTCCGAACAGAGGAGACAAGAATGCAAAAGACAACATTTCGCGCGACGACGCTCTTGGCGGCGCTGGCAATTGCCACGACGGCGTTGACCGGTGCTGCGCAGAACATCCCACAAAGAGTCACGGTTCCAGCGGGAACGCGCATCCTGATACGAACGGCCAATTCGATCGACTCCAGCAAACAACCGGCAGGGTATCGATTCACCGCCAGCCTGGAAACAAATCTGCAAGCCGGTGACGTGGTGGTGGCGCCAAGAGGCACTCCTGTCTATGGCGTTCTTGGTTCGGCTTCGTCGGCCGGCAGAATGAAAGGCAGTTCCGAACTCGGTCTGGAGCTGACGGACATCGTGATCAACGGTACATCTTATCCGCTGCTGACCAGTACGTATGAGATCAAGGGAAAGGGGGAAGGCTCAAATACGGCGAAAAAGGCTGTCGGCGGCGCCGGGCTGGGTGCCCTTATCGGCGGGATAGCAGGTGGAGGAAAGGGCGCGGGGATTGGTGCGCTCGCTGGCGCCGGCGCGGGAACGGCCGTGGCCTCCACCAAGAAGGGGCAACAGCTCTCGATTCCCAGCGAATCTCTGCTCGAATTCAGGCTGGCGCAGCCGGTGGAGCTGCCGGTGGGCAGGCAGCCGGGGCCGGGTGGTTATCAATGACGCCGGTGTGACCAAGAGAACGCAATCGTCCAGCAGCCGATTGAAACCGCTGATCCCAACGTAAGACGCAGGATTATCCGCCGGCCCCTGTCATAAGTGACAGTAGGCAGACGTCCGCGCGAAGAGAATGATCGCGACTAGAGCCGACGGAAGAATCACTCGATACGCAATCGCAGGGCCTACCTCGTATTGCTTGGCACGCAAGGGGTTTTGAAAACCACAGTTAGCCAACGCTGCGACAACCGTTGAGGTGACTCAGCCAAGAGGAGAGGACGAAATGATCCATGATCCAGAAACAGCCCGATTGGAAGCGGCTCGGACCGCGAAGACACCGTGGAAAAAGTGGGGACCCTACCTTAGCGAGCGGCAGTGGGGGACAGTTCGTGAAGACTACAGCCAGGACGGAAATGCCTGGGACTACTTCACCCACGATATGGCCCGATCCCGCGCATATCATTGGGGTGAAGATGGTCTGGCCGGCATCAGCGACGATCAGCAGCTGCTGTGCTTTAGCGTGGCCTTGTGGAACGGGAAAGACCCTATCCTCAAAGAACGTGCGTTCGGC
>JBARKD010000811.1:0-1779 GCA_049800615.1 Acidobacteriaceae bacterium
CGTATCTTTCATTACCGCTGGCAATTCTTACAGGATTGGACCATCTCTCAAGACCTGCCGCAGGGCGGCGAGGGGTTATGGCGTTTGGATGCATCCGTATCCGGCAGCGGCGTGACCGGCGACTTGCTGGCGCACAACATCGACATGGCGCTTTGGCTGAACGGACCCATCACCGAAGTAGCGGCGATGACGGAGACATTCATCAAGGAGCGGAAGCACAGCCTGACGGGCAAGGTTCAGCCCGTGACCATCGACGACGCAAGCGCCTTCCTGGGCCGGTTCAAGAATGGATCGATGGCGTTGTTCGAAGCGACCCGTTATGCACGGGGGCACAAAGCCCTCTTCACGCTTGAGATCAATGGAGAACGGGCTTCCGCCAGGTGGGATTTGCATGACTTGCATCGTTTGGAGTTTTTCGACCACCGTGATGAGGGACGACTGCGCGGGTGGAAAAGTATTCACATTACCGACGGCGATCATCCCTACATGAAGAATTGGTGGGTGCCCGGTCTGCAGATTGGCTATGAACATACGTTCATTCACCAGGTCGCTGATTTTCTCAAGGCAACCGGAGAGGGCGGCCGGTTTTCACCAGACTTCCGCGACGGCCTGGCGGCCGATTATGTAACTGATACGGTCTTGAAGTCCGCGTCCACCAGGCGATGGGAGAATGTACCTCTGATTTAGGAGATACCAACCGAATGGGCTGCTCGCCTTTGAGATTGAAGGCCTGGGTAATGCAAAGATCTCTCACCGCAATAGCTGGCTGAAGAAACTGCCTTAAGAACGGAAAATGGCTTTGCAGGACGAAGCACACACTCGCACTTTCTTGCTGGAACGTACCGGACGGCTTTCCCAGATGGGCGGTATTTCCCACTTTACGCATGCGGACGGCAAAGCAAAAGGAGTTTCCACATTGCGCGTGCGTACTGCCCAGGGTCTTGAATTCTGGGTCGTACCCGACCGGGGGTTAGATATTTTTGAAGCCAGCTTTCAGGGAGGGTCTTTATGCTGGCACTCCCCCAGTGGGATGGTCCACCCCGCTTATTACTCCACTCGCGACCTCGAATGGCTCAGGTCCTTTCCGGGGGGCCTGCTGAGCACATGCGGGCTGACGACTGCGGGCGCGCCTTCGGAGGATAACGGAGAGAGCCTCGGCCTGCACGGCTCGATCTCGAATACTCCTGCTGAAGCCGTGCATTGGTCTGAGCGCTGGGAGAACAATGACTGTTTGCTGACCGTCTCGGGCAAAATACGGGAGGCCTCGGTGCACGGGCCTAACATGCTTCTGGAACGAACCATCTCGACGTCGCTCGAGAGCAGATCTTTCTCAGTGCATGACGTGGTTGAGAACCAGGGCGTTCGCGATGCGCCCCTGATGGTTCTGTACCACTTCAACTTTGGCTTTCCGCTGCTGACAGAGCGCAGCCGGATTTATGCTCCGTCGCACGCCGTTCAACCCGCGAACGATAGCGCCGCGCATAGTCAAGACACCTGGAATCGTTTTGAAGCTCCACAAGAAGGAACGGTCGAACGCGTATATTTCCACGAGATGAGACCCGATGCAAACGGGAAAGTGACCGTTGTTCTGGTTGGGGACAGCGACCAGCCAGAGTTGGGAATAGCGTTGAGCTACGACGGTAAGACTCTGCCCCGGTTTGTGCAGTGGAAGATGACGGGCACGAATCATTTTGTGCTGGGGCTCGAACCTGCAAACTGCTGGACCCTTGGCCGAAGGGCAGAACGTGCGCGTGGGACATTGCAAACGCTATCTCCAGG
>JBARKD010000812.1:0-7496 GCA_049800615.1 Acidobacteriaceae bacterium
CATTAGTCCTGGGCGGCGGCGGCGGCCTGGGCCGCGCGATTGCCCAATCGCTTGCCGGCGAAGGCGCCCAGGTGGCCATAGCCGGACGTCATGCGGAATCAGTTCACGGCACCCAGGCGGCTATCAGCGGCAAGACATTGGCACTCGAGTGGGACATCTCCGACCTCTCGCAGATCGATCCCCAGATCACAAAAATCGAGAAGGAGCTGGGCCCGGTCGATATTCTGGTGAACAATACCGGCGGCCCTCCGCCGACACCGGCCAGGGGCCAGGATCCGGCTGCGTGGATGAAGCAGTTTCAGGCCATGGTGCTTTCGGTGATTGCCATTACCGATCGCGTGCTGCCCAACATGACGGCGCGCGGTTGGGGCCGGGTCATCACCAGCACTTCGGCAGGGATCGTGATGCCTATCCCCAACCTGGCGTTTTCCAATACGCTGCGCGCTTCGCTGGTTGGCTGGTCCAAGACTCTGGCGGCGGAAGTGGCCAAACACGGGGTCACCGTGAACATCGTGGCTCCCGGCCGCATCGCTACGGACCGTATCAGGTTCCTCGATGAGGCGAAGGCCAAGCGGGAAGGGCGCACGGTGGAAGAAGTGGCCGCCGAGAGCCTCAAAAGCATACCCATCGCCCGCCTCGGCAAGCCGGAAGAATATGGCGACGTGGTCGCGTTTTTGGCCAGTGAACGCGCCGCTTACATCACCGGCTCGATCATCCGGGTCGACGGCGGCATGATCCCCAGTGTCTAGACCGGAAAACAGCAGATCCCTTCCATCAAGGGCACGACTTCAGCCGGGCCATAAATGCTCATTCCAAATCAGGGCTTCCGCCCATGAGGCTTCTTTCCTTTCACCATGGACTTAGACCAGAAAACAACAGAAATCCTCTCCAACATCACCACCGCGACGTTGACCACCGTCCTGCTCAAGAAGGGGCTGCGCAACGTTTGGCTGCGGGGAGCGCGGCCGCAGCGCCCGGGCGAGAAGCGCGTCGTCGGACGGGCCTTTACGCTACGCTTTGTGCCCGCGCGGGAGGACCTGGCCACACCGGAATCCTGGAGTTCCCCCACCTCTACCCGGGCCGCCATTGAAGCCATGCCCTCGGGCTGCGTCGCCGTGGTCGACGCCATGGGCATCACCGATGCCGGCATCTTTGGCGACATCCTCTGCGCCCGCATGCGGGCGCGCGGGGTCGCAGCCCTCGTGACCGACGGCGTGGTGCGCGACGTGGCCGGCGTGCTCCTCACCGGCTTACCTGTCTGGTGCAAAGGCGCCGCTGCGCCCCCCTCCGTGGCCGGACTCACCTTTGTAAATTGGCAGCAGCCGATCGGCTGCGGAGGCGTGGCTGTGTTTCCCGACGACGTCATGGTGCTCGATGAAGACGGCGCCGTTGTCATTCCCAACGCCCTTTTGCATGACGTGGTTGCCGCCGCCGCCGAGCAGGAGCAGCTCGAAGCGTGGATCATGGGCGAAGTCCAGGCCGGCGCACCGTTGCCCGGCCTGTACCCGCCCAACAAGGAAACCAAGGCTCGTTACGAGGCATTTCGCAACGCGCAGAGCAAAGCGCGGGAATAACCGATTCCAGGAAGGTGCCCCGGCAAGCCGTAAAACCGGGCTTGTACGGGGCGCCGTCTAACCCTCTTCTGGGAACCCTCGCGCGATCAGAATCAAGGCAGTAAAAAATAAATTCAATTTCCTGGCCCGGAAAACCTCTGGAAATCGCTTATCTAGTTAACGCTGCTCTTACCTTGGCGAGCGCCTACCAGATAGTGGTTCCGGGCAATCAATCGTTACGTGACTTTCGTGAGCCAATCCCAACCCCGGCTTTCGTTTGTCTGTAACGTTTGCTGCTGTCAGGCCACTACAGGGGCATGGACACACGGCCTGCGCTCGCTCTAACTCGTGTCAGCATACGGCTGGGGCAGCACGCGAGGTGCAGAGAAATGAGTCCATTGAGAAGACGACGTGCGGCGATAGCCTTCCTGGCAAGCTACCCTGGCAGTGTAGAATCGAACGCGTTCGCTCTCCAGGCTGCAAAAAAAGGCGCCGAAGTCCCGAGCGAGGCGCACGATACGGCGGTTCTGCCTACGCAGAATGCCGTATCTCGTATGCCAAAGAACCCGCGAACCTGTGTATCCGTAGCCTGTGTCGCCGGGGAGGAGTCGCGCTTGGAATTCTACGCGTTTGACGCGTCCTACATCGAGAAACTCCGCTCGGGAGACGCGCAAACTGAGGGTCACTTCGTCAAGTATTTCAGCGAATTGATTCGCCTTAAGCTGCGTTCGCGGCTGAATTCCAGGGAAGCCATCGAGGACGTGTGCCAGGAAACCTTCATGCGGGTGCTCGCCCTTTTGCGCGGAAAGAACGGCGGGCTGCGCCAGCCTGAGCGCCTGGGGCCTTTTGTCAATTCTGTCTGCAACCACGTGTTGCAGGAGCATTACCGCTCCAAAAAGAGAACCGAGGCAGCCATCGACGATGAAACCGAGGCCACGGTTCCCGGCCGCGAGCCCAGCGCTCTGAGCTTGCTCGAAACCAAGGACACCGAGCGCGTGGTTCGGCAGATCCTGAACGCATTGCCGGAGCGCGATCGGCGGCTGCTCCAATCGGTTCTTCTGGAAGAGCGCGACAAGGACGAGATCTGCGCCGAATTCGGCATCTCCCGGGAGTATCTGAGAGTCCTCCTGCACCGCGCGAAACAATCTTTTAAGTCGTTCTATGTCGCCCGCTTAGGGTTCCGATAGAACCACCATGAGGCCCTGACTTATATGGACCATAACCAAGCCACTGAGCTTACAGCCGTCGAACGCTACCTGCTGGAAGAGATGACCCCACAGGAACGCGAAGAGTTTGAAGAGCATTTCTTCGATTGCCAGGAATGTGCCACCGACCTTCGCGCCACTGCGGCCTTTATGGATTCGTCCAGGAACGAATTGACAGTGAACCCGCTTGCCGAGGTCGCGGGAGCCCAAAAAGGCTCGTCATTCCTTGCGCCGCTTTGGTCAACGGCGGTGTGGGCGGCTCTCGCGGCGTCTTTGCTGGTGATCGTCTATCAAAACGCGGTTGTATTTCCGCGCTTTAAGGCGGAAATCGCCGATCTACGGGCGCCCGAAATGTTGCCGGTGATTTCTCTCGTCCGGGACAACAGCCGCGGAGAGCAAGTTACAGCTTCTGCGAGCGTCTCAGCCGGGCGTTCCGCCCTTCTGTCTTTGGATATCCCCACCCAGGATCGCTTTTCGAGCTATACCTGCCTGCTGTATTCGCCCGACGGGACGCTTCTCGGGCGCATCCCCATCTCCGCCCAGGCCGCCAAAGATACGGTTTCGATCCGTGTGCCGTCGTCTGGCCGACAGGCTGGAACGTATACCTTGAAGGTTCAGGGCGATGCCGATCAAGGCGCATCTCCGGTCGATCTGTACAGCTACCGATTTACTTTAAATCCCTAGAGCTAAAATCACACTGCTGAGTGAGGTGCTATGCCATCTGCTACCCCCAGGTTTTTTTACTTTCATGCGTCTGCGAATGCCCTTGGTGGTTCTCTAAAAACCCCGCACAACAAAGTGGTCCCCTCTCAGGCATCCTCCTCGCTGCCTGCGGTGGGTGGTCATGCGACCTCACGTACTGAGGCCTTTAATTGCGATGAGATCGTCAGCTGCCGAACGGCATATACGCGCGTCTCAGGTACGCAGGTCGAGGAGGATGGCTCATGGGCCACGCTCGTCACTTCCGTTGTAGAGAACCTGAACATCCTGGACGCGGTCAAGGCGGAGCGCATCGTCAGCCAAATCTCGATCGAACATCCGGCTGACGGGGGAAGCCCAAAGTTCTCTCTGGCCGGTAGCCATTTCGATGGATTGCGATTGGGCGGCCGCGATGTTACTGTCCCGTTGCATCCAGCATTGCTCGGGGTCGGTTCCGGCGATGGCATTACCTGGCCAATCTTCCAGCAGACCGGCTTCGACCAAGCTGTCAAAATGGTACAGAAGGCCAACACAGGGAAGAATACCCAGTGGGTTCAAGACCGATTCAAATGGATGACCGCGAAGCCAAAGGGAGACGCGACCGTTTTGTGTTCGCTGGTCGACGAGATCACGCAACCGGTTCCGGGCAGGATCTTCGGCCACGTTCTGGAGCTTCCGCATTTTGGAAAGATACTTTTAGGAGAGTTGCTGGTTTCCCCATCGTCGATTCACCTCACCATGATTCGAGCCGAATTAGGCTGCGCCACCACGGGGAATGTCGGCGTGGCTATGGCGCACGGTGCAGGCGGTACCTACCCGCCATAGGCCTGGTAACCGCGTTGATAGCTGTCCCGCTTGGGTGCCGCTCTTCCGCGAAGGTAGATCCGGCATCCGCGAAGGTGGGTACGGCATCGGTGAAGGCCGATCCAGCGGCGATCTTTCAAGAGATTCACAGCGACTTTCTGCGCGGTAACCTCGATACAGCGCAGCAAAAAGCGGAGAAGGCGTGCAAGGACTTCTCTACCGACGGCGACTGGGCTATGAGATTCCGTCTCCTCGAAGCGGAGATTCTCACCGATGAAGGCCGCAGGCCGGAGGTTATCGCTCTTCTCAACAGCCCCGGGGTGGATTATCCCAGCGAGGGCGATCTTGCCATCAAGAGGAATCTTCTCGCCGGGCTGGCGCATGCCAGGCTGGGACAGCCCGCGCAAGCGGACAGCGAGTTGCACGAAGCGGAACGCTTATCCGGAACAAGCGGCTCCGGCTTGAGTGGTGAGGTCCTGCGGACCGAAGCTGTGGTTCAGAACTTTCGAGGTCATTGGGTCGAGAGCGCGGACCTCTCGCAAAAGAGCCTGAAAATCGCTCGTGAACAGCGGGACTCGTTCTTGGAGTCCAGCGATCTGTTGAACCTTGGGCTGGTTGCCGTCGAGATGAGGCATTACGACGAGGCACTCCACCTGCTGGGTGGGGCCGCGGACGCTGCCCGGCCGATCCAGGCGCGAGTCATCCTCGAGTTGGCCCTGGGAAATCTGGGGCTTGCTTACCTGCAGCTTGGAGACTTCGAGAGAGCTCTCTCCAATTCCCTTCAGGCGGCGCAGGAAGGGAAGAATATCGGAACCGAGAGCCTGCAAGTCGCTTGGTTGATCAACGCCGCGTCCTCTCAATACAGGCTGGGCAATCTGAGCCAGGCGAGGACGACGTATGAGCAAGCGCTCAAGACGGCGAAAACCATTGACGCGGCTAAAGAAGTTGCCAACGTTGAAGCAGAGCTGGCATTTCTGCTTTACCAGCAAGGACAGTTTGATCTGGCGAAGACCCATGATGAACAGGCCATTCAGGCGGCTCAAAAAACGCGGGACGAAACCGACGAGTTGGAGGCACGGTACACCGAGGCGCTCCTGGCGACACGAGATGAGAACCAGCGAGAGCCCGAGCGTCTGTTGTTGCGGGTGAGCCACGAGTCGGCATCGGATCCCGCAATGCAAGGGGAAATCTATGGTTCTCTTGGAGATTTTTACGCCGGCAAACAGCAGACAACGAGAGCGGACCTCTGGTACCGCAAAGCCGTCCGCAGCTTTGAAGAGCAGCGCGCAGGTATTGCCGACGAAGAGCTCAGGTTGCCATTCTTCGCCAACGGCGACGGTCTCTACCGGCGCTACGCGGACTTTCTGATCGGATCGCACAAGCCGGAAGGCGCCCTGCAGCTTCTCGATGCCGGCCGGGCAAGGACCCTGGAAGAGGGTCTGGGCCTGGCAAAGCAGCAGCCCGACTCAGCGAAAGAGAGCACCATCGATGTCGAAGAAGTGGCGCGAAAACTGGGCACGGTGATTCTGTTCTATTCGCTGGGACCGGAAAGATCCTGGTTATGGGCGGTTACACCGCATCACACACGGCTGTTCCCGCTTCCTGGCCAAGCGACAATCCAGGCCCAGGTGCAGAACTACCAAAATGCCATCCTGAAATCGAGCGACCCGCTGCGCGACGAAAATCCTGCGGCGCAGATGCTCTACGACACTCTGGTGGCCCCGGCCGCCTCCATGATTCCCCACGGATCCAAAGTTGTGGTGATACCGGATGGCGAATTGAACGGATTAAATTTCGAGACCCTGCTCGCCCCGGCGTCCAGCGAATCGCATGATCAAACGCGGGCGCGATTCCACTATTGGATCGAAGATGTAACGGTCACCAGTGCTAGTTCGATGCGCATGCTTTCGCGCGCGCAGCCGGCGCCTTTCGCCGGGAACAATAAGAAGCTCTTGTTGATCGGGAACCCTACCGCGGCCGGCACTGGTTACAACACTCTGGTGAATGCTTTCGCCGAGATACGGGGAATTGAGAAGCATTTCCCGGCGGAGACCCGGACCGTGGTGACGCAATCCGAAGCCGTGCCGGGAGCCTACGAGGCTGACTCGCCCGAAGAGTTTTCCTATATCCACTTCGTGGCCCACGGCACTGCCAGCCGCCAGGATCCGCTGGACTCCGCGATTGTGCTTTCGCCGTCCGCGCAGAATCCTGACAACTTTAAGCTTTACGCGCGCGACATCATGCGCTTTCCGCTGCATGCCAGGCTGGTCACGATCTCTTCCTGTTACGGATCGGGCCTTCGCGCCTATGCGGGCGAGGGGCTCGTCGGCCTTTCCTGGGCGTTTCTGCGTGCGGGAGCCCATAACGTCATCGGGGCGTTGTGGGAGGTCAACGACGCCTCTACGCCTCTGCTGATGGACCGCCTTTATGGCGCGATCGAGGCAGGCGACTCACCCGATATGGCCTTACGCGCAGCCAAGCTGTCCCTGATCCATTCCCAGGCGGTGTATCGCAAGCCCCTCTACTGGGGCGGTTTTCAGCTCTACACGGGTTCATAACGCCGCCTCCTCGGCTAACCTTCGCAACTCCAAACAGAATTGTCGTCTCGTCGAGCACATGGATGTCTTGGGGGCAACCAGCAGCACCAAGTCCCGTCAGGGACGGCTGAGAACAGCCCAGGATGAAATCCTGGGTACCAGTCCAAACCACTGATCCAGTCCCGTCAGGGACAGCTGAGAATGACCCTGGACGCAGTCCTGGGTCCACGGCAGAATCCCAACTCCTCGATACGAAGGACATCGCAAAGCTAAACCGCCGATGATGTTCCTCTTGCTCCTCCACCTCCGCGCCCCGTCTGCTCGAACCAACGCAGCACGCGAAGAGCGCGCAGCGTGTTCCAGCGGCTCGGCTCACCCGCCGATTCGCCGGATGGCAACGCAAGCGCCTCGTCATACGCGCGATCGAGCAGCCATCGGCCGTCAGCCTGCTGCTTGCTCCTGATAAGCTCCACAGCCTCGCGCACGCGATCATCGGGCGTAATGGCCGCGGCCCGGAAATAATCGAGCGCGCGCAGGATGTCGTAGTGGTAGCGCGCAGGGAAAGCCAGCTCCAGGAACTCCGGATTGGCAACCTCCCCGGTCGAAAGCCGCCGAAACAAAACACGTTGAAGCAAGTACTGCTCGGCTCGCCCTCTGGCCGCCGCGATCTCCGGCGCGGAGGGGGCGGCGCGTTCGTA
>JBARKD010000813.1:0-6505 GCA_049800615.1 Acidobacteriaceae bacterium
ATGTAACCCAGAGCGGGTCAAAGGTGACGGTTACGAACATGAGCTACAACGGCAGTATCCCTGCCGGCGGCAGCTACAACGGCCTGGGATTCAACGGAAGCTGGAATAACGTAACCAATTCTGTGCCTGCATCGTTCGCGATCAACGGAACGGCCTGCAAGTAACGGCAAACTGCCGACACGGGCGTCCAGTGAGGCGCCCGTGGATTTCTTTTCACACGCTCTCGATCCCAAAGAGCAGGGTACTTTTGAAAACGTCCCCATCCTCGATGCGGCCTGCGAAGTCGACTACCCCAAAGTGTGATTCCCCGCCGGGACTTCTCAGGGTCAACTGGCTGTATAGAGCTGTATAGATTTTGATCGCTCCCCCGTGAGGCGTTTTCTAGTGAGAATTCTGGCAGCCGTATTGTTGCTGGGGATTGTCGGATGTTCGCGGCAATCACAGCGTTTTGTACCATTCGTTGAAGACGACACGATCCTGGCCCTGGACACCAAGACCGGACAGACCTGCGTTTCGTATAAGGAGGCTGCCATGACGAAAGGCGGCGCTCCCATGCCTTACTGCGTGGATCTCTACAATTCGAAATAGATCGCCGCACCGATGGCAATTTTGTCCTGCTGAAAATCCTGGAATTCATTCCTGCCGCATAGTGCTCAGAGATCCGCCGAAATAGCACCCATGCCGCGTTGTTTGGTCAGGAATTGCACGGCCCATCGGAGCATGACCAGAAGGCGGTTGGCAAAGCCAATCAAGAAGTAAATGTGCACGCCAGCCCAGATGAGCCAGGCTAGAAGGCCGGCCGACTTCCAAAATCTAAGGTCGGCGACCGCATAAGTTCGGCCTACCACGGCCAGGTCGCCTTTATCCCAATACCAGAACGGAGGAGGAGCCGGTTGTCCAGCGACACGGCGGGCAATCCATTTGGCAACGTAATTACCCTCCTGAATCGCGGGCTGGGCAAGGCCCGGCATGGTAACTCCCGTCCCACTCTTCAAACCAAGCATGTTTCGCGTATCCGCGACCACGAGAGCGGTGTCACCCACAGCAAATATCTGGGGATGGCCGGGCACCGAGAGATCGGGATTAACTTTGACTCTGCCGGCCTTATCCGCTTCCACGCCCAGCCAGCGCGCGGCGGGCGAAGCGGAAACTCCCGCAGTCCACATTACATTGCGGCTGCGAATGCGTTCTCCATTGACGACTACGCCTTCCGCATCGACGCTTTCCACGCGAGAGTCGGTGTGAACCTTGACTCCCAATTGTTCCAAGTGACGCTGGGCGGCGGCCGATAGCTCGGGCACAAAGCTGGGCAGAATCCGCGAAGTGCCCTCATAGAGCAGAATCTGGGCGTCGCCCGGATTAAGATGACGGAAATCACGCTCCAGCGCCATTCTGGTCATTTCGGCGATCGTTCCGGATAGCTCCACGCCAACCGTTCCCGCGCCCACCAGGACGAACGTGAGTAACTCTTGAATGAGAGCAGGATCGGCCGATGTATTACGCGCCAGGCGTTCGGCCTCTTCCATCGACGACAGCAATTTACCGCGGATGAGATCGGCTTCCGTCAGTGAATCGAGCCCGGGAGCAATGGCTTTCCATTCCTCATGGCCGAAATAGTTCACCTTGATTCCCGTTGCCAGGATGAGATAGTCGTATGCGAGATCGCCCTCGGGGAGCAGCACCTTACGGTTGGCCGTGTCTACGCCAGTGACTTCTGACATAAGCACGTCCACATTTTTCTGCGCACTGAAGAGTAGGCGAAGGGGCGGAGCTACTTCATCCCCCGCCAGAAGACCCGTCGCAACCTGGTACAACATGGGACGAAAGAGATGGTAATTGCGCTTATCGACAAGAGTGACTTGAACCGGCGTCCTCGCCAAAGCACGGGCGGCATAGAAGCCACCGAAACCTCCGCCTACTATTACCACCTTAGGATCCGACTTTGCCGGCAAATCAATCTCCCCTAATGCAATTCTGTTATATAGATGTCGCAGCATCTTAAAAGTGTTGCGAAAGCTCACCGAGGAGAAGCTTGATGCCGGGAAAAGCTCCGAAGATCATGGTGATCCGGCATGGGGAGAAGCCGAACGGCGCGATAACGGGGGTGAAGGCATCGGGCGAACCCAGTGCACGCGACCTCACCGTACGCGGCTGGCAACGGGCTGGAGCGTTGGCATGTTTGTTCGCGCCGGCTCGCGGCGCTTTGCAAAATGATTTGCTGGCCAAACCTGCGTTCATCTTTGCTTCCGCCGCAGTGGACGCCCCGGAGGGTGGAAACTCCCGCAGCCGCCGTTCCTACGAAACGGTGATGCCGCTGGCTGAACTTCTGGGCATTGGGATCAACCTAAGCTTCAGTAAAGGAGACGAAAAGGCATTGGCCAAAGCCGCCCAGGCATGTGATGGCCCGGTCTTGATTGCGTGGCAACATGAGAATATCGGCGCGATTGTGAATTTCATCCTGGGAGCACCGGCCGCCCCTTCTGCGTGGCCTGCGGAGCGTTTCGACGTGGTATATGTGCTTAGTCTGAATCCGGCGGACGATAAATACAGCCTGGCGCAGGTGCCTCAATGCCTGCTTGCGGGCGACTCAGCAAATCCGGTCTAAAGTAGCGTGAAGGGAGAGTAATGGATGGCGATAAGAGATGCAAGAATCGGCGGGGCGCTCGCCTGCCTGATCGGGTTCGCATTTGCACTGCAGGGAGCTAAGACGGCTCCTCCGGTGACTTCTCTGCGCGTTTACCTATTTAACTGCGGCCTGATCCATGGTGAAAATCCGGAAGACTACGGCTTGGCAAAAGGCGTAGTGAAGAACGCCGACATGATTGTGCCCTGTTATTTGATTGTTCATCCCAAAGGCACGTTGATGTGGGATGTGGGCCTGATACCGGACAACGCGTTTAAGGGAGATGGGCCGGCCACACAGTCTGATGGCTCGGAGACATACGGCGCTCCGAAGCCCTTGCTGCCGCAACTGGCGGCGCTTGGCTATCCGGCAGAGAGCATCACCTATATCGCTTTCTCGCATTATCATTTCGACCACACGGCCAATGCGAATGCGTTCGCCGGTTCCACGTGGCTGGTTCACAAAGCGGAGCGCGACGCGATGTTTTCTGCGAGCGCCGAGCATCAAGCGACTTACAACAGGTTGCGTAGCAGCAAAACAGTGCTGCTGCCGGACAGCGACTACGATGTGTTCGGGGATGGAACGGTGGTTATCAAGTACGCCCCCGGGCATACTCCCGGTCACCAGGTTCTGGCTTTGCGGCTTCCCAAGACCGGACCGGTGCTGATTGCGGGGGACCTCTGGCACTACACGGCAGAACGCACTGCTACGAAGCCTCCGGGAGGCGAGGCAAACCCGCAAGAGACGATGGCAAGCCGATCGGCAATGGAAGCGTACCTCAAGCAGAGCGGGGCACAACTCTGGATCCAGCATGACCCGGAGACTTTTCTTCGGCTCAAGAAAGCTCCTGACTACAACGAGTAGCCGCCACGCAGTGGCTGAACAGGCGTGCCCTGAGGCCATGCTATGAGTGGAGGCTAACGATGGCTTTCACTCCTCGCCTGCGGCAACCTGGAGAGCCTCGGCGACTGCCTTTTGCGCGCGCCGTTCGCGTGCTTCGGGGCTTTTATAGTAGAAGATTCCGAGCAGGTGGCCGCGGCGCTGCAGCGGAGTCATGGCATCCCAGCCTGGCTTTGCTCGCGGCTCGCGGCGAAACGCCAACTGCAGGATGGGCGGCAAGACCTTCTCACCCTCGATGGCCAGCATCATGCGCTCCGCGAGCTGTTCGGCACGGCGGCTGCGGACCTCGGCACTCTTGGGCGTGCGCACCTCGTCGGCCATGTACTTGCGGATGGAATAGCTCAGGGCCTCAAACCAGCGAGCGAGAGCGCGATCGTGCTTGAGAAGCTTTGCGAGCTCGGGGGGCACGGTGAGTTCGCGCTCCTCGAGGTCGGGTTCGAGAACAAATTCCGCCATCTGACCCTGGTAGGCCCCCGCGCCCTTCTGCATTGCCTTGTTGACCAGGACACAATACCCCTTTGCGGCTGATCCGAAGAGAGAGGTGCGGAAAGCAAAGCCGTTCATGGCGCCTTTGACGCGCTTGCCCTTGCGGGTCTTCCACACTTTGTCAGGGGCAAATGGAATGCGTGCTATGACCCAGTTCAGACCGCTTCCCGACGGCTCGAGTAGGGCATGAAACCTTTGACGCGCGCTCATGCGCGTAATCGTACATGGACCCGAGAGCCGACGCACCTCGTCAGAGTCGCGGGCCGTGCCGGTTTGGAGCTAGACTCGCTGCAGCTTTATCCCTGATCCGAAGGCAGGCCCAATGTTCAGATTCTCTCGTGCCCAAGTTCGCTTTGCCCTGATCTTTAGCGCTTCAGCGTTGAGTGTCTGGTTCGCACCCACTCCGGCGCTCAGGGCTCAATCGGTACCGCCCGCGCTGGAGTCGCCCCCGATAGGACCGCCGAAAACAGGGCCGAACGGAGAGAAGGTTCCGGGTATGCCCAGGTTTCATGAGCCCGCGCCGTATGACATTGACGAGCACACGGGGTTCCAGCAGATCTTCGACGGAAAGACCCTAAGTGGATGGGATGCGGACCTAAGTATCTGGCGGGTTGAGAATGGCCTGATGGTGGGGGAGACCCTGGCAGACAAGCCAAAGGGCAACAACTACATCGTGTACCGCGGAGCAAAGACCCGCGATTTCGATCTCAAGCTGCAGATGAAAATCGAGAAGGGCGGTGGCGGCGGCATTCAGTATCGCAGTGCGACGGGGCTTCCCTGGACACGGCTGCAGCCTGAGGGACTTCCTCCGTACGACCTCAAGTTCATGATGACGGGGCCGCAGGCGGATTTCTGGTTCCCGGTGACGGCGCACACGGCCGAATACAGCGGTCAGTGGTATTCGGAAAACACGTTGCAGGGCATCCTGGCGTATCGGGGACAAGTCACCGAGGCGCTGCCGGGGCAAACCAATCGCCTGGTGGCCAACATCGGTGACAGGCGAGCGCTCGGGGGCTATGTGAACGTCAACGAATGGAACGACTACGAAGTCATTGCCCGGGGCGGGGTCATGATGCACATCATGAACGGCCAGCTGATGGCGGTATTTATCGACGACAACAAGGACTCGGTCAATAACCAGCCGGGACTCATCGGATTTGAGATCGAGAGCCAGCCATGCAAGATCTCCGTGCGCGATATCTGGCTGCGGTCGTTCGACTGATGACGCAAGGATCTTTTAACAGACTCCTGGCATCTGCGATGCATATCAAGACGGAGCTGGCACAATACAGGTAACGACCAGCTCCGTCTGTTCGTGAATTTGCAAAGAAACCGACCAGGTTGCGCGTAGGTTGAAGGATGCATGCAGTGAAAGGCCGCACGCCGTCCATTGTTTTCGTTCGTTAGGGCTGCGGCTCCCCGTCCGAGCCGTCCACCGAGGCGGGCGTCAACCTGACGAGCGTTCCGGTCGCGCCGGGGAAGTACATGCTACCGTCGTAGCCCGGCTGCACCGCGGAGCCTTGCGTCATTACCGGCACCTGCGCGGAGCGGGCAAGCTCCCGGCCGGTGCTGGCGTCGCGCCACACCACTCTGTCGTTGGCGTTCTCGCCGGGGATCTGAGTAAGGGGAATATCAGTGCCCACCCAGACGCGGTGCTCTTTTGGACCGATGAGGGTCGCCCACTCGGTCGTGGTCTGCGTTTTCTTCCAGACGGTTTCGATGCCCGAGTCGCAGATACGGAACGCGGCCACCTTGCGGGCGAGCGTCTCCACACCATAGAAAAGGCCATTCTCGGGATCAGCTTCGAGCGACATATCGTCCCAACTGATGGCCGGCAACATGCCCGGGGACGCGGTGGCAAACGCGGCCGCCAGCACGGGGTCCACGGGGTCGGCCTTGAATGGCTGCCGCGAGTAGTACTTCGACGCGTCGCCCTGGTTGATAGCGAACGTCGTCATGGCGCCGGTCGCAGGGACGGTGTTGGTGTTCCCGACGATCCAGTCGTTCATGACAATGAGTGAGCCGCCCGGCTCCTGGCCGTCGTTGCTGACCGCCGGCGGGGTCCATGACGTGTCCGGGGTGAATATGCCTTGGCTTACCGAGTAGCGCACCGGGAGGGCCGTATTCTCGAGGAGGTAGACATAGTCAACGCCGTGGTAGCGGGTGATGGTCGGGCGCGCCGGTGCCGGGGCCGGCAGCTCATAGACTTGAATGGTCTGCATCGTGTGCGGGTTAATGGAGATCAGGTTCGACCGCGGCACGTTCCCGTTATTCGCGCACTTTAACAGCGCGGAGCCCCCGTCATAATCGCACCCCGCCACCCGGTACACTGACTTCACGACGATGGTTCCGTCCGGCAGCGCGTTGATGCCGTTGTACGATGTGTTGGCTGAGTCGTCCGTGAGGAAGTTGTCGTACTCCGCCGGCAGGGTGGGGTAGTTGCTGCGCATGTACACCATCGTCGGGAGCGGGAGCGTGTCGATGACGTGCCCGTCT